>JAKSMH010000079.1 GCA_024400715.1 Bacteroidales bacterium
AAAATTTCCACTTTTCCAAGAATCTCATTTTTTTATTTGCACTTTTTTTCTGTTTTTTTCAATTCATACATTTTGACCTATAATTCATACATTCCACAAGGGTAAAATGATTTTAGGGGCATTATAACTTGTAATTTTGTCGCGGTTTTCAATGAAAATCATATTGAAACACAAGGCGACGAAAAGAACATTCCAATAATTTTTATCAATTAAACCTTATAAAATGAAAAATTTTGACAAAACAGAAGAAAAAATGAACGAGAACTTGAACGAAGAATCTCAAACAGCAGTTTCTACCGACAATGATATGCCGGAAGAAGAGCAAAATGAAACAGACAGAAAAAAATGGATTCATCGGGTTCGTCAACACCAGCGGAAAAGTGGTCATTGGATTCCGGTTTCCATTTCGCGGCAATCCGCTTTATGAATTTGTATTCCATAATGGACATTGCGTAGTAGCAGATAGCAACAATAAAATAGGAATAATTGATAACAAAGGCCGATGGATTGTGGAACCTTTATATGACCATATTGATCTCACCAAAAATTATGCTATCGTTCACAAAGAGGGTGATTTTAAAAAGCAGGTTGATTATAATGGCAACATTCTGAAAGATGGAATTATCGATGACATTGACGACATTTACTATGCCACATCTTACACAAATGCTGAAACCGGAAGCCCAATGAAAGGAGAAATAAGAAATCCTGATTTTTACGAATACCGTGTTGGAAACCATTCCGGTCTCATCAATAGTCAGGGAAAGTTCATCACTCGGCCCATATACACCTCTATTACAGGCATTTCCAAAACATTATTTTGCGCAACACTGCAAGATTACCGTTCAAAAGTCTTCATCGACCAAAACGGTACTGTGATTTCCGGAAAAAGTTTTTATAAAATGTAATCTCCGATTTTGACTGTCCGTTATAATTTTACTTTATTGATAATATTGGTCCTCAATTAAACCGAGTACAAAAAGAATGGAATAAGTGCCCACGTGCGGGCAGGCCCGACGACAGGAGGATGCGAAGAGATTCCTTTGAGTTTTTTCCAGAATTGATGTTTTTTATATCGTTTTGGAAAAAACTCAATTGAGATTTTTCCAAAATTAGTGTTTTTTATATGGTTTTGGAAAAAACTCAGATTTATTTGAATAAAGATACTTAAATATCGCACGGATTTCTTATGTCTAATTTTCGGCAATGTATTCGTCAATTTGCGACAATTCCAACGCATCCGTGGTCGGTTTCATCTTCCCAATTGACAACGGAACATTGCAATAATAATACAGCGAATCTACCGGTGCGGCATAGTAATCCCGCTCGTGACTAATTAGGAAATCGGCCGCCGCCTGCTCCAGTTTTATTTTCTCATCACAATTTTTAAGCTCTTCACAATTTACAGCCAATTCTTTTTTGATCAGATTTAATGATTCATTCACTGCTACATATGGGAAATGGTATGTTGTTTTAATATAATAAATACAACCTCAAACCGTTCTATTTAGTAGTCTACTCGCATCCTGAGATTTGCTGACGAAAAAAATATTTAATTTCGCCAATAAATCAACTTTTATGTTTATTTTTGCATCCTTGAATACTACACTATGAAGAAGAATTTATTAATTGAACTATTAGAAGATAATGAAAATGTTTCACTCTATTCGCCACGCTATGAAGGTGAGGAATTTACAGAATAACATACAATCTAAAATACTGATATTGGGAAATGGTGGTCTCAAATACTCAACTAAATATCAAGAAAATGATTTTCTAAATAAATGTGTTCAAACTTTGCAAAAAATTGATATAGAAATTAAACAACTGGAAAAGAAAAAGATAATTCGTATATCAGGTACAAAGTTATTAGGTACATTACATTTTGAAATAGATGAATAAATGCAGTATTATGAAAACCAATAAATTAATGGACAGTATTCGTGATACTATAAGTCCAGAAATAAAGAAACAAACGGAATTGTCTGTCAGCATAGCCAATCGAATCTATGAAATTTTAGAGGAAAAAAAACTTACTCAAAAAGATTTGGCTCATTTGCTTGGCAAAACAGAAACTGAAGTTAGTCGATGGCTCTCGGGAACACATAATTTGACAATGGCTACTATCGCTAAAATTTCAACTGCCCTTGGAGAAGACATTATCCAAACCACTCTGTCTAAGAACCGTAAAGTACAAAACAAAAAAATAGCATTATTATAATATGCTTATTTTCAAATATTTATCACTCAATAAAAATCTAAGTTTGTCAACACTTAAGAACATCAACCTATATCATTACCTAAAATGAAAAAGACATATTGGTATCTTATTGTATCTATTTTGCTTATTATCAGTACTTTATCTATAACTTTTGCCATTACGCAGCAGTATTCACATCATAACAACAACGACTTGATTCCCAACTACTACCGCAATTCCGGTTCCACCCCTCCCCTGCCCTCCCATTTGCAATTCGCCGGCGAAGAGGTTCCATTGGATGTGTATTACGTGCGTGAAGCACTGGATAAGGAATTAATCATCAACTGTTATCAACATTCCAAAACGCTTCAGATTATCAAACGTTCGGGAAGATTTTTTCCAGTTATCGAACCCATCCTGAAAGAAGAAGGCGTTCCCGATGACTTTAAGTATCTTTGCGTGGCGGAAAGCGGACTCAACAATGTGGTTTCTCCAGCCAAGGCAGCGGGTTTTTGGCAGTTTATTCCTTCGACGGGTAAATTATACGGACTGGAAATCAGCGACGATGTAGATGAGCGTTATCATTTGGAAAAAGCCACTCACGCCGCCTGCAAATACCTGAAAAACGCGAAAAACAGTCTGGGCTCGTGGGCATTGGCGGCCGCCGCCTACAATATGGGCGAAGTCAATTTGAAAAAAGGCATCGAAAATCAAAAAGTGGATAACTACTGGGACTTATACCTCAACCAGGAAACTTCACGCTACGTTTATCGTATCCTTTCCTACAAACTGATTATGGACAATCCTCGTGTTTACGGCTACGACTACTGTCAAGCACAAGTTTATCACAGCATTCCCTGCTCCGAAGTTGAAATCACCGGTCCCCTACCCTCTTTGTACGATTTTGCGCAAGACAACAAAGTTACTTACAAGGAATTGCGTATGCTGAATCCTTGGATCAGAAATTCCAGAATATCTACTTCCGGAAAAATATATAAAATCAAAGTGCCGAAAAAGAGCAAGGATATTTTTTCCGACCTATACAAAAACCTGCAAAACCCCTATATAGTGGTTGGGGATACGATATTAAAATAAATTAATGTTTTTAGAAAGTTACGGTCTTATCTGCCCACATCACCATTTCCACACAGGTCATCATATTGGACATGGGGCAAGTTTCCGTGCCCTGCAAGTTTCGGCTTCTTAAACACGTGCCACAGGCGAGTACGGTGCCTCCCATTTCCACAAATTCGTTCAATTTTTCATCTACGTTATATACTTCGTGGGTGAGTCCTACGCACTCTACCCCTTCTCCCATCAAAAAGACTTTCACTTCACAGCCTTCTTCTTTGGCGACAATGGCAAAACGAAAAGCATTCCACGCCTTTTCATACTCCTTAGTTTCTATAATAATACCGATTTTCATAGGGATTTCTTTTTTTATGTTATCTATAATTTTCTGATTATCCGTGTTTTGTGCAAAACAAATTGAACATTTAAAGCCTCCGGAAACGCAAAGAAGCAGCATTAAAACCAAAGTAAGAATTTTCTGTTTCATAAGACATATAACTTTTAAAATTTCAAATGAATGATTTGGCAAAAGTACAGAATTTTTCATAATAATCCTTATGGTTCCAAAGAAAATGGTTGCTCTTCCAGCGGCGCGGGGATGAATGTGCTATGTTGCCGACAAGCTGCTGCCGCGCAAAAGACACACGAAGCGATGATGCGTGCGTTAGGGATTGAAGCGAGCACGAAGCGTAGGCGGTTGCCTACGGCCGTGGGCGGAACGCGGCGACTGGAGGAAGCCGCATTTCCGCCCTTACGGGCGTGGCAGCCACCAAGCGAAGTAAAGCGGAAAGCCCGACAGCGACCGACAGGGAGCTGGAACGCCCAAATGTAAAAGAAAATTTTGTAACTTTGCATTTCATTAGTTATCATTCACACAAATAAAAAATTATGGCCGACGACAAAAAAATAATTTTTTCGATGGTTGGGGTAAGTAAAATTTATCCTCCTCAAAAACAAGTTCTTAAAAACATCTATCTTTCTTTTTATTATGGTGCGAAAATTGGCGTTTTGGGATTGAACGGCGCGGGAAAATCCTCTTTGCTTAAAATTATCGCCGGACTTGACAAATCCTATCAGGGAGAGGTTGTTTTTTCGCCAGGCTACTCCGTCGGTTACCTTCCTCAGGAACCTCAATTGGATGATAATCTTACCGTCAAGGAAGAAGTAATGAAAGGAGTTCAGGAGGTGGTTGATATTTTGAAAGAATATGAGGAAGTCAATATGAAGTTTATGGAACCGATGAGTGATGAGGAAATGAACAAACTCATTGAACGCCAAGGCGAATTGACGGAATTGATTGAGCAACACGATGCTTGGGAATTGGATTCCAAATTGGAAAGGGCTATGGACGCTTTAAGATGTCCGGAAGGTGATACGTCCGTGAAAAATTTGTCCGGAGGCGAACGACGCCGCGTGGCTTTATGCCGCCTACTGCTTTCAGAACCCGATATTTTGTTGCTGGACGAACCCACCAACCATTTGGACGCGGAATCGGTCCAATGGTTGGAAATGCACTTGCAACAGTATAAGGGAACCGTCATTGCCGTTACCCACGACCGTTATTTCTTGGACAATGTGGCAGGATGGATTCTTGAATTGGATAGGGGAGAAGGCATTCCTTGGCAGGGAAACTATTCTTCGTGGCTCGAACAAAAGACCAATCGTTTGGCAATGGAAGAAAAACAGGAATCCAAACGAATGAAAACCCTTCAGAAAGAATTGGAATGGGTTCACATGACTCCAAAGGCACGACAAGCCAAGGGAAAAGCCCGTTTGAACGCCTACGATAAACTGCTTAATGAAGACGTTAAAGAGAAAGAAGAAAAACTGCAGATTTTTATTCCAAACGGTCCCCGCTTGGGAACCAATGTCATTGAAGCGGAAAGCGTTTCCAAAGCATTTGGCGATAAATTATTGTTTGACAACCTTAATTTCAATCTTCCGCCCAACGGAATTGTGGGTGTCATTGGACCCAACGGAGCGGGAAAAACCACGCTTTTTAGACTCATTATGGGTTTGGAAAAACCCGATAGCGGCAATTTTAGGGTAGGAGAAACGGTAAAAGTGGGCTATGTTGACCAACAACATACCGTCATTGACCCCGAAAAGACGGTATGGGAAGTGGTTTCGGAAGGAAATGAACAAATTACCTTAGGCGGAAAATTAATTAATTCCAGGGCTTATATTTCACGTTTCAATTTCGGTGGCACAGACCAAAATAAAAAAGCTGGGGTTTTATCCGGGGGAGAAAGAAATAGGCTGCATCTCGCATTGACCTTGAAATCGGAGGCCAATGTTTTGCTTTTGGATGAACCCACCAACGACATAGATATTAATACCTTGCGGGCTTTGGAAGAGGCCTTGGACGATTTTGCGGGGTGTGCGGTGGTGATTTCGCACGATCGCTGGTTTTTGGACCGCATTTGTACTCATATTCTGGCCTTTGAAGGAAATTCAAGCGTATATTTCTTTGAAGGCTCCTACTCAGAATATGAGGAAAACAAGAAAAAACGCTTAGGCAATGAAGAACCCAAACGTATTCATTACAGAAAGTTGATGGAGTAAAGTCTTTATATTTTTTTTCAATCAACAAAAGTTTTTCAGAATTATCCCTTTTAGTCTTGTATAAGATCATTTTTTACGAAAATGTTTTTCTTTTCCGTTACTTTCTTTGCCACCCAAAGAAAGTAACCAAAGAAAGGTTTACCGTTAATGTAGAGACGCGGCGCGCCGAGGCCACTGAAAAACCCGCACTTTTTCGGACGGTGTGAATATTGGACGT
>JAKSMH010000008.1 GCA_024400715.1 Bacteroidales bacterium
CTGCCGTAATTGGCAAAAGCAGTGACGGTTATGCCGTGGCATTTGAAAGCCACAGCTTCAACAACCTATCTTACGACATTGAGCATTTCGTAGGACCCGGCGAAATTGTCCAAATCACCGCCGACGGATTCAAGCAACTGCTTCCACCTAACGAAAAAATGCAAATTTGCTCTTTCTTGTGGGTTTACTACGGTTTCCCGGCATCGGAATATGAAGGCATTAACATTGAAAACATGCGTTACCAAGGTGGTTACGTGATGGGCACGGAGGACGATATTGAAGCCGACTTCGTTTCCGCCATCCCCGACTCTGGCATTGGAATGGCCTTAGGCTATGCCACCGGAAAAGGCATCCCCTACCAACGCGGAATCGTCAAATACACCCCGACCTGGTCCAGAAGTTTTATGCCGGTCAACCAGGAAACCCGGGAACACGTGGCCAAAATGAAACTGCTGCCCAATAAGGGTATCTTGCAGGACAAACGGGCCGTTTTCTGCGACGACTCCATCGTTCGCGGAACGCAATTACGCGACAATGTGCGGAAATTATATGAATACGGGGCTGCCGAAGTCCACATCCGCGTTAGCTGCCCACCATTGTTGTATGGTTGCAAATTCATCAATTTCTCCGCTTCCAAATCCGAAATGGAACTAATTACCCGACAAGTAATTCAAGAATTGGAAGGCGACAGCCAAAAAAACCTGCACCGCTATATGGACGACAGCACACAAGAATACGCCAAAATGGTTGAAATGATACGCCAACATTTAGGCGTTGATAGCTTGAAATTCAATAAGTTAAGCACTATCGCCAAAGCCATCGGATTACCGAAAGACAGATTATGCACCTACTGTTTCGACGGAATGGACATAAAATAGAACGTTTTTTGAAGCCAACCACGCAAGACTTTGGTACGAAATAAAAGAATTTCTCCGAAAACAATCGAAGAAATCATTGCTGAATTTACGACAATTTATTTTTTATAATAATAAAATACTGAAAATAAGCATCTTAAAAAAAAGAAAAAAATCAAAAAAAAGTATTGCATAAAAAGAAAAAGTTGTATCTTTGCAACCTCAAACAAACGGAAGGTTCGGTAGTTCAGTTTGGTTAGAATGCCTGCCTGTCACGCAGGAGGTCGCGAGTTCGAGTCTCGTCCGGACCGCTTGAAAGAAAGCTTGGTAATATTTGCCAAGCTTTTTTTATGCCTTTTTATTTGTATCTTTGCCTCGGAAAAATTCCATCATCATCAATTATAGTTCCTGTCAATTATGAAGGCCTTCCCCCATTTTAAGATAAACATAGGACTCAACATCGTTGCCAAGCGTCCCGACGGATTTCACGAATTACAAACGGTTTTCTACCCCGTTGATACCATCCGCGACGAACTTGACATTAACCGTATTGAAAAAGGCGTGAATGTGGAAGTTCGGGGCGTGGAAAACCTGTGCCCAATGGAAGAAAACTTTTGTATCAAGGCATTCCGACTCCTGCAACAATATTTCCCCATTGACGGCATTGACGTAGTTCTGACCAAAAACATTCCGTTCGGCGCGGGGCTTGGCGGTGGTTCCGCCGATGCCGCCGTGGCACTCAAAATGTACAACGAACTATTTGATCTCAAACTCTCTAAGGCGGAATTGCTGGAATTGGCCGCAAAATTGGGCAGCGATACGGCATTCTTCATTGAGGACCAAGCCGTTTACGCCACCGGACGCGGTGAATTGATGCAAGCCATTCCCTTGGATTTGTCTAACTACCGACTCCAAATCGTCAAACCCGACTTTGGCATCTCTACCAAAGAAGCCTACGCCGGCGTTACGCCCCATCAACCTTCTTATTCCCTGAGAGACTGCATTCAACGACCCGTTTCAGAATGGAAAGACGTTATTGCCAATGATTTTGAACAATCTTTGTTTCCAAAATTTCCAGAATTACTGCAAATAAAAGAAAAACTCTATGCTGATGGGGCCCTATACGCCTCACTCTCCGGAAGCGGATCCGCATTATTTGGCATTTTTCAAAAATAATCATCTTTCTTCTTGACAAAAAAGATTGAAATTATCCCCTCCTGTCTTGCAAAGAGATTCCGACTTCGCTACGCTTCATCGGAATGGCGAAGATGGAATATAATACCGTTAAGTCTTGTGAGGAGATTCCGCTCTCGCTACGCTTCGGCGGAATATTAGGCAAGAAGTGGCGGCGGCATCCCACACGTACATTAACCTCCTGTTTTGCGCCGCCGCCATTACACATACAAGATATTTCGCCATTCCAATTTTTTTTATATCTTTGTATTTTAGATGTAAAATATAAACATATTACAATAACATATTAATTATCAATAAATTCAAAATCTTATGAAAAAAGTTTTATCTCTACTTTTCGTGTTTTGCGTTATGATTTTAGCGCTAAACGCCCAAACGCAGGTTCCGATTTTACAGGAAAACTTTGCAGGAACAACCTTACCCGAAGGGTGGACTGCCATTGATGCCGATGGTGATGGCTATAACTGGTTCGTTAGCAATCATAACAACTTGTCCTGCGCCACCTCCGAATCCTATAATGGATCAGTTGGCGCATTAAGCCCAGAAAACTGGTTAATCACCCCTGCGCTGTCATTATCCGGCAATAGCACCTTGACATTTAAAGTGAGTTCTTCTTGGGGTTGGAATGAACACTATGGAATATTTATTTCTACTTCTTCTGCCACCGACCTGTCTTCTTATACAGAATTGCAATCAGAGAGTTTTTCTCTAGAAAGTTGGACCGATAAAACCATTGATCTTTCTTCATACGCTGGCAATACCGTTTATATTGCTTTCAAACATTATAATTCGATAGATCAATTTGCTATTAACCTTACCAACGTAACCGTAACGACAAGTTTGGCTTCGGCTTATATTTCCGCCACACCAGCCACTATCGACTTTGGAACCGTTACCGCCAATACAAGCTCTAACATTGAAACCGTTACCGTGGAAGCCACCAACCTGACCTCTGCCATTACCGCCACAACAACCGCTCCTTTTGAAATTTCAACCGATGGTCAAAATTTCGCCACTTCACAATTTATGATGCCCAATGGCGGCGAACTCTTCGTTAGATGCTATCCTACCGAAGCCGGCAATTTCACCGGAACATTGGATTTGGCCTGCGGTACCACGAATTTCCAAGTCGCCTTGCAAGCCCACGGTGTTTCTTGCGTTTCCCTCTCAAACTTGCTCGTAAGTCAAATTTCAGGCACTTCCGCTTATTTAAGTTGGACAACAGTCGATGCCGCGACAGACGCCGAAATCTATAATATTGAATACGCCGAACAAGGCTCCAGCACTTGGACACCTGCCACTTCTTCAACATTATCATACCTCCTTTCCGACTTACAACCTCAAACCACTTACAATGTGAGAGTCTTTTCTACCTGCTCGGAAGGATATAGCGATACGCTTTTCACTACATTTACCACCAATTGTTTGATTGGCGGAAATGTAACGATTGGAACAGGAAACATGGAAACTCGTGAGCTTCCCGCTGACGCATATTTCAACTATAGCTATTCTGAACAACTTTTCCTGGCCAGTGAATTAAATGGTGCTCGCGAACTCAACTCCGTTACAATGGAAATGACAAGCCTCAGCTTACAAAGAGGTTATTCCATCTATTTGGTACATACTTCCGCCACCGATCTCCTCAATTATTCTGTATCATTGGATAATGCCCAATTGGTATTCAGTGGAACCCAAAACCTTGTGGTTGGTGCTAATACTTTTGAGTTCACCACTCCTTTTGCCTACAACGGTAGCGATAACCTGTTGATGATTACCATAGACAACAGTGGCTCCTATACACAAAACAACCTTTGGAAAACACATTATGGTCCAAACAACTGCTCAAAATACGATAGACAAGACAATCAAACCTACGACATTTCATCATTAACCGGAACAGCCAACTTGACCAACTTGCGTAACAACGTGGTTTTCAGTTCCGAATGCGACAACACACCATCTTGCGTGGCACCAAATGCCGTAGTTTCCAATGTTACCAACGAAGCCATTAGCTTCAACTGGGTTCCAGGATACCAAGAAACTTCTTGGAAAATCGAATATAAGGAAATCAATGCCACGGATTGGATCAACCTTGACAACAATATCACTGAAACCAATTATACCATCTCTAACTTATTGGACAATACCACTTATCTAATTCATATTTTCTCTAATTGCGGTTCCGAACTCAGCAATCCTACCACATTGACCGTAACAACAGAATGTGCCGCTATTACTCTTCCTCTCACGGAAAATTTTGAAAACATTGATGACCAAGCCGGTTGCCCTGTATGCTGGACAAAAGGCGGCAATCACGAATACATAGATTATCCACGTATTTCCAGCTCTGGCCATTCAGGAAACCAATCTATGGAATTTTATGCCACTCCAACTTCTTACTCTTACTTGGCATTACCCCAATTAAATGATGAATATGCTATGAATAATTTGCTGATTTCTTTCTATGCTTACGCTTATGACACCGAAAACAGCATTGAAGTGGGTGTAATGACCAATCCTCAGGATTATGACAGTTTCACTACCATTCAGTCTTATTCCGTAAGCGAAGAATCAGTTTGGGTGCCTGCTGAAATTATGACTTCTTCTTATACTGGCGATAGTCGTTACCTTGCTTTCAGAATACCCGCAGGTGCTTACAACAGTATGACTATTGATGATATTCGTGTTGAAGAAATTCCTTCCTGCTTGCACGTAACAGACTTACAAGCCAGCAATATCACGGCAAACGAAGCAGAAATCAGTTGGAATCCCGGCAATACCGAAGAAAATTGGGCCTATCTGTATGGCATTAGCGGTTCGGTAAATCCAGAAAGTGATCCATTTACTCCCGTAAACACCAACTCTCTTTCTCTTACAGACTTGACCGCCAATACATTATATGAAATATATGTAAAAGCCGACTGCGGTTATGGAGACTATAGTGCCACACAAATGATTTCTTTCAGAACAGATTGCGCACCACTGACAGAACTTCCCTACAATGAAAACTTTGACAGCTATCCAGGAGTTACTTACTGGGCTGAAGAAAACAACCTGCCCAATTGTTGGTCATACCTGAATACCGGTGTTGAAGGAAATACTTATCCTGTTATCGTAAACAATGCCGAGACAGCCGCTTCTGGAACAAACAGCGTAGAATTTTATACTTTCTCTGATGGATCTGGCGCTTCTAATTACGGTGATCAGATTGCCATTTTGCCAGAAATCGACATCACTGTGTTGCCAATAAGCAATCTTGTACTTAATTTAGACGTTAGATCCGCCAATGAAAATACTCCTTTCAATTTGACAGTAGGCGTAATGTCCAACCCAACAGACATTACCAGCTTTACCATGGTGCAAACCCTTACTGCAACTTCAACCACTTACACCAATTATGATGTTGACTTCTCTGATTTTGCTGGTGATGGCAATTATATTGCTCTTGCCGCATATCTCCCAAACAACAATTCAAATTCAGGTTATATTGATAATATTAAAATTGAAACTGCCAATACTTGTCCTCGCCCAATGCAAGTAACAGCCACTACAATCGATGCAACAACAGTCAGTATCTCTTGCACTACCGCAGATGAAGTTTCTTCTTGGATTATCGAATATGGTCCTGCCAACTTTATTCCGGGTGAAGGAACTCAAATGCCTGCCAGCGCAATGCCATTCTCCGTTAGCGGTTTAACACCAAGCACGACCTACGATTTCTACGTGAAATCTGTTTGCGGTGCCGGCGATGAAAGCAACTTCAGTTCGGTAGCTTCAACAACGACTTGGCAAATTCCTGCCACAACCCCTTATTTCACCGACTTTAACAACGCCACAGAAAACGCCAATTGGGATCTTGTAAACGGTGACCGTACCAATCAATGGTATATCGGTCAACCTGCTTCTTATAATAAATCTTTATTATATATTTCCAATAATAACGGTGTGAATGCTTCTTACGCTTTCAACAAAGTATCTACTGTTTGGGCTTACCGTGATATCACATTCAGTGATGATGCCGCTGAATTTATCTTAAGTTTCAAATGGTTGGCTATGGGTCAAAATTACCACGACTATTTGTCAGTTTACATTGGAGATCCTACGAATGTTGTGGCAACAGACTGGTTTGATCCTTCTTCAGTGACTGGCTTGCAGATTTTGGCTTCCGATTTGAATCTCCACAATACTTGGCAACATTACACTACACCTATTAGCAGCAGTTTTGCCGGACAAACCAAACGTATCTATTTTATGTGGCAAAATGATAACAGCGATGGTGAAAATCCAGGTGCCATTATTGATTCTATTATGATTACAGAAGCCACTTGTGCTTCACCCAATACCATTTCGGTAAGCAATATTACGGATGTTTCTGCCATTCTTGCCTTCACTCCAGCCGCTGGAACAAGCAACTGGCAATATGTCATCAGCACTACTCCTATTTCTCCAGAACAAGGAACCATTCAGAATATAAGTACTAGTGCTATTACTCTGAACAATCTTACCCCTACAACAACTTATTATGTATATGTAAGAACCAATTGCGGAAACGGTGACTTCTCTGCTTGGAGCAATGCCGTCGAATTTACCACTGAAGAACATGTTGATCCTCTACCTTGTGACGCTCCTGTCAACCTCAATATTTTCAACATTGCCCAACATTCTGCCACGGCTACTTGGAACGCAAACGAATATGCTGTTTCTTGGTCTGTTGAATTCAAAGCCCAAAGCGAAGGTCAATGGCAAATTGCCACTGCTACTCAACCTACTTTCTCATTCCAGGGCTTAACCGCCAATACTACTTATAATGTCCGCATTAAAACCATCTGCGAAGACGGCGAAAGCAACTACGCTACTACCGAATTTACCACCCTCAACGAAGTAGGCATTGACAATGTTGAATTAGCCAATGGATTAAGTTTAATGCCAAATCCTGCCGATAAATACATTGAATTGACCATCCAAAACAATATCAATGTAAAGGAAGTATCCATCTACAATGCTTTCGGTCAAATGATTCAAATGGTTCAATTAACCGACAATCGCGCACGTATTGATTTGAACAATTTTGCCAGCGGTATGTATTTCGTTAAAGTTGCCGGTGAAAACGCCATTGTAACCAAGAAATTCATCAAGAAATAATCTCATTCCCAAATTTTTACAATGGGACAATCTGTTTGGATTGTCCCGTTTTTTTATGAAAATTATTGGATACCGTAAACTTGATTTTTGTACTTTTGCAATGAAAAGCTCATTTGTCATGCATAGATTAAAAATCGTTTTTTGTTGGTTGATACTCAGTTTTCAGCTCTTGTCGGTTTCCTCCCAAGATAGCATTAAAAATGTTATTTTAATGATTCCAGACGGTTGTTCAACAGCCCTATTGTCATCAGCCCGGCTATACCAACAATATTATGACTTGAATCAATCCCATTTGGCCATTGATCCTTTTCTATGTGGAATGGTTCTCACCCATTCTTCCGACGCTCCTATCGGTGATTCGGCACCAACCAGTTCCTGTTATGTCACCGGTCAACCAAGCCAGACAGGTTTTATATCCACTTATCCTCAGAAAACCAATCACGACCTATTTCCCATTGATGCCAACAAGGCCTTCCAACCTTTAGCCACCATCTTGGAAGCAGCACGCATATTGAAACACAAAGCCACAGGATTGGTCTTCACCTGTGAATTTCCCCAAGCCACTCCAGCCGACTGTGCCACCCATAGTTATTCTCGCAAAAACTATTCTTCTATTGCAAGACAAATGGTTAACAATCAAGTAGATATAGTCATTGGAGGCGGTGTAAAATATCTTTCAGACAATATGGTTGATGAATTACAACAAAGGCATTATCAGGTTTTTCGTAATGACTACGCCGGAATGCGGGCTTGCTCTTCGGATAAAATGTGGGCTTTATTTGGTTCTACCACTATGCAATTCGACCTTGATCGCGACACAACCGCCGAACCTTCCTTGGCTGAAATGACATCCAAAGCCATATCAAGTCTCTCCAAGCATCCTGATGGATTCTTTTTAATGGTGGAAGGCAGCTTAATTGATCCCGCAGCCCACAATAACGACATCAAAACAGCCATTACGGAATTTCTGGCCTTTAATAAAGCCGTTGAAGTAGCCATCAATTTTGCACAACAAGATGGACAAACCGTGGTTTTGATTCTTCCCGATCACGGCTGCGGTGGCATCAATATCGGCAATCGCAAAAGCAATCACGGTTACGACAAGCTATCTTTGGAGCAAATCATCAAACCTGTTGATAAATTTCTGATTTCCACCAGTAAAATGGCTGATTTGATTAAAAATGAAAAAATGGAAAACCTGGCTCCTCTTTTTCAAAAATACTATGATGTTCAATTATCGGCATTGCAATTGGAAGCTATTTGCAATGCCTCCAATTATCACGCCTCTCCTATTGAACGAAAGTCTCGTAAAGGCCCCAATTTAACCCGTACAATTGCACAACTCCTTTATGATAGCACCTATTTTAGCACGACCACGTATGGTCATACCGGAGAAGACGTGTTTCTGGCCTGCTATCATCCTCAAAACGACATTCCATTGGGAGCCATAACCAATATCGAAGTTAATCAATATCTATGCAAACAACTTGGTATTGATGGACAGTTACCTCAACTCACAGAAGAAATCTTTACTCCACATCAAACTCTATTCAACGATGCCCAATCCATTACCATCGACAGTTTAGGAAACGAACAATATCGATTAACGGTGAAATACAAAAAACATACTTTGATTGCCGAAAGTGATGCCAATTATCTTTTCATAGACAAACAACGGATTGATTTAGAGTCAGTTATTGTTTATATGAAAAAAAATGACACTTTCTATCTTCCTAAGAAAGTCAAAAATGAAAAATAATACATATCTTTGCAGTGTCGTTTACTTTTGGATTTTTGTTTAACGGTCTTCGCAAGATTCAGAGGAACGGCGTGGAAAGTAAAAATAAAAGTCTTCTAAAGATTCAAATACAAAAATTATGAAACAAAATTCTATTTTTTTAGTGCTCCTGTTGGTGATGGGATACGCCAACGCACAGTATGAATCCTTTTTTGGCCGGCAGACTTGGTCGTATGACGTTGTAGAGTCAATAATCTGTTACACATACGGATACAATCCAAACTTGCTGGGATGTAGTGCCACATGGACTTATCCTTTTGACAAAAGCAGAACAGTTACCGTAAATGACACGGTATATTATAGAACTCCAAGCCCTTCAGAAGATTGGGATATTTGGCCGGGTCGTACTGTTTATTTGCGGGAAGACAGCGTTAATGGAAGGCTGTTCGGCCGCTATGAAGTTGATGATTATGAAAAAGAATATCTGATTTGTGACCTTTCGCTGTCAGTAGGTGATACGTTTACTTTGCAGTCGAATAGTAACAAATTATATTGGTTCCTTGGTGATTTAGGATCCGAAAAGCTTATGCGTGTGGATTCTATTACTTATCCTTCTGGAAAGAAAATTATTTATCTGACCGTGTTAAATGACCTCGATTCTTTTTTTGGTGCTGCACATCGCTTCAACGTCAGCTATCGTTTCATGGAAGGTGTCGGTCCTATGTTGGGAATATTTCCTCACGAAAGAAACGGTGTATCATCGGGATTTTTGTTGTGCATGCACAAGGATGAGGAATTGTTTTATATGACGCACGAGGATTTGGGGTGTTATCAGCATGGTTCAGGCATTTCTAATTATTCATCGGCTGATGTCCATATCTATCCCAATCCCACGTCACAAGACGTCACTATAGAGTTTGCCACGGAAAATGAGGTTTCCGGAACCGTCATTATTCGGGATATAGTGGGAAGAGTGTGCAAGCAGGCGTTTGTGAGTTCGAACCATAGCAAAATCTCTGTTGCCGACCTGCCTTCAGGGATTTACATTCTGACCTTTGCAGATGAAAATATGAAAAAGTTCACCCAAAAAATCGTTAAATATTGAAAAGAAAAATAGTTTTTGCGTTATTTTTGTTGCCAACAGTCGTTTTGTCACAATCTCATAGTTGGGATGGAAATTCAATATCGCCCAATGCTAAAATCAAATATGGGTGTCCGATAAAACTTTTTTAAGGGCATAAGGGCTTATTTCTATTTGGAAATTCAGCCCTTTGTGTTATTTTTGTTGTGCTACAAAATTAAAAATAACATGGGCAAAAGTACACATTTTTTCGGAGAGCAATAATTAATATTGAATAGTCCACACACTTGGACCATTAGACTTAAGCACTTCTTGTGCGGCTTGATTTTGCATTATACTTCCGCCCCAATAATCTAAGTCAAAAGTACTTGGACCGTCAAACCACTGATTAAGATCCATTGTCAGAGTAAGGTATGTGCCCGATTTCGAAACAGTAAAATGGCAAGGAATCGTAACGACAAAGGAGTTGTCTATAAAATTTGTAATTTCTCCTTCTTCATCGTAAATCTGTCCCCGTCCGCTATGCATATTAAACGGTTTGACTTCTCCATCGGCGGCTTTCCATTTACCATTGATTTTCATATAATGGTAGCCGCCGCCCAACACCATAGGCCAATACATATCACATTCCGGAGGATTCACAAAGCGATAATTGGTATTTTGAGCATCCGGAATCCCAAAAGTAAAAGAAACCGCGTCATAATTTCCCACGGGAAATGCCTGCACTCCCCAAGCCTTGCTGGTAAAAATCGAATAATCCACATAATGAATTTTGTCGGTTTTTACAACAGACCCATCACTCTTGTGGAGACAGACATTGGAAATGAAGAACATAATATCGTTGATTTCATACTGATTGCCTGACGCATTGGTATAAATCCGTTGGTTAGGAATAAATTTGTCTCCCTTCACGCTAAAATTAAAAAACAAGGACAAATCACCTGTTTGTTCTTTTTGGCAAGCAGCACAAAAAAAAGTCAGGGCTAAGAATAAAACTATCAGGCGTTTACCATTCATCTTCAATAATGACTGGTGGATTCATACCTTCTTCTAAGGATTCAATCAAAGCCAAAATCTGTTCATCAATTTGATTTAGATAAGCATATTGGCCGATTTCCCATTTTGGGTTTTCAGTATTCAACCACACTTCGACAGGAGCCGCCGAAGCCGCCTTTTCATTAAAATCAGTAATGGTATAACGATATCTGCCTGGACGACATTCGATTTTCATATTGTAATAAACGATATTCTTGAAAACCTTACTTCCATCCTCCTTCAAGACGTGGATTCTCACACTGGAACGAATTTGAATTACCCCTTGTTCACGGTCGCTTGACTTAATCACCTCATTGGTGTTCTTGTAAAACTTCTTAACCCAGAGCATAGCACGGTCAAAAAGTTCCTGTGGCGTGGCATTATCCTGTTTCACCACCTCCTTGTAAGTGACGAGATTGGTATTTTCGTCAATAGGAACATTGGGATAAGGTATTTCCAGCTTACCCTTATTTTGTCCAAAGCAACATATACTGGCGACAATCAACGCGACAAGGCAAATAATTCGTTTCATTTTTGTTTCTTTTTATAGGTTTGAAATCGCAGATCATAGATATTCTTTTCATCTTTCGGCACAAATTCGTCTTCAATCAAATCCCATTCATCAAGATTGAAAGAAGGGAAAAACGCATCTGCCTGAAAATCAGACAACATTCGTGTAAGATACAGGGTTTCCACCTTATCGATAAAAAGTTTATAAATCGTGGCACCGCCCATAATGAACGGTTGGTCATCATTTTCCACCAATTTAAGGGCTTCTTCGATAGAAAAAGCCAATTCACAATCTTGATAATCCGCCTCCTTATTTAGTGTGATGACAATATTTCGACGATTTGGAAGCGGTTTTTTGGGCAAGGATTCCCAGGTACGGTCACCCATCAAAACCGTATGGCCAGAAGTCAAGGTTTTAAAACGCTTTAGATCTACCGGTAAATGGCACAGCAATTCATTTTTATAGCCCAATTCCAAATTATTGCCTACCGCGGCAATCATTGACAAATTACGCATAAGCTTATTGTATTAAGAACGGGAACTTATCAAAATTCTTTAATGCGATAGCCGTGCCTCGGGCAACGGCCTTCAACGGATCTTCGGCCACGTGCACATTCAATTTCGTTTTCTTTGAAATACGCTTGTCCAAGCCGCGGAGCAAGGAACCGCCACCTGCCATATAAATACCTGTCTTATAAATATCAGCCGACAATTCCGCAGGCGTATTTTCCAACGCACTGATGACCGCCGTCTCGATTTTCGAAATGGAACGATCCAACGCCTGAGCTATTTCGCGATAGTTGACTTTGACGCAAATAGGAATACCCTGAAGCAGGTCACGACCGTAAACCTCGTAATCTTCTGGCGGATTTTCAAGGTCTTCGATGGCAGAACCCACGTGGATTTTGATTTGTTCAGCCGTGCCAAAACCGATGGCAATATTATGCTTTTTACGCATATAGTCCTGAATGTCGTTATTAAATTCAACGCCCGCAATCTTAATGGATTTACTGCAAACAATACCTCCCAAAGCAATAACGGCGATTTCACTGGTGCCACCACCTATATCAATAATCATATTACCATTGGAGTCCAATACGTCGATACCCGTACCGATTGCGGCAGCCATTGGCTCATAAATCATACGAACTTCCTTGGCGCCAGCATGTTCAGCCGAATCCCTGACGGCGCGTTCTTCCACTTCGGTGATGCCGGAAGGAATACAAATAACCATCTTCAAAGCCTGCGGAAACAAATAACGCTTCGAACCCGTCATCTTGATGAGTTCATACAATAATTTTTCCGTAGATTGGAAATCCGCGATAACACCGTCACGCAAAGGACGAATCGTCTTGATACGTTCGTGTTCCTTTCCTTCCATCATCAAGGCCTTTTTACCTACGGCCTGTAATTCTTTTGTATCTCTATCAATAGCGATAATAGAGGGCTCATCCACCACCACTTTGTCATTCGACAGAATAACCGTGTTGGCCGTGCCCAAGTCTATTGCTATTTCTTTCGTAAAAATCGAAAATAATCCCATGATATTATATTGTTTATCAAGTTATGATTCCATAATGATTAAGTTTGCAAATGTACAAAAAGTTTTTTATCTATCATATTATATTTAATGTGAATTTTTCTTAATGTGTTCTTTTTGTAGATTGGCACATAATTTGTAGTAATTTTGTATTTTTGCAGTCTAATTGGAAATCAATTATCAAAAAAAAATACTTATGAAAAAATCTTTTTTACTCATTGTTTTAGCATTTTTATCTGTAAAAATGTTCGCCATCAATCCTCCCGATGAAGGTATGTGGTTGCCAATGTTTATCAAAAACTACAATTACGCGGAAATGCAGAAATTGGGGTTACAATTAACTCCTGAACAACTTTACGACATCAACCATTCTTCTTTAAAAGATGCCATAGTCCAGTTGGGTGATGGTTTTTGCACGGGAGAAATGGTTTCCCGCGACGGCTTGATGTTCACCAACCACCATTGCGGTTACTCTTCCGTGGTTGAACTTTCAACAGTGGAACACGACTACCTCAACAACGGTTTCTTCGCTATGAGCAAAGAAGAGGAATTGCAGGCCAATTTCAGCGTCAACTTCTTGGAAAGAATGGAAGATGTAACCAGCATCGTTTTGGCAGAGGTTACAAAAGACACCAAGGAGTCAAAGCGTGAATCATTGGTTAGTGCCGCCATCAAGAAATTGGTTGAGGATAATTCCGACAACGGCAAGCATAAGGTAGTGGTAAAACCTTTCTACGAAGGTAATGAATACTATATGTTCATTTACACTACCTACAAAGACGTTCGCTTGGTGTGCGCTCCTCCCGCCAGCATTGGCAAGTTCGGTGGCGATACCGACAACTGGATGTGGCCCCGCCATACCGGTGACTTCACCGTTTTCCGTATCTATACCGCTCCCGACGGCTCTCCTGCCGAATACAGCAAGGATAACGTTCCCTTCCACCCAAAACATTATCTTCCAATTAGCTTAAAAGGTTATAAACCAGGCGACTACACTATGATTTGGGGTTATCCCGGCACTACCGAACGTTTTATGACTTCTTACGAAGTGGAAAGAACTATCAATGTGATGGATCCCGCTATGTATGAACCTTTGGATGTGATTCTTCCTGTCATCAAGGATGCAATGGATGCGGATAATGCAGTTCAATTGAAATATGCCGACGATTATGCAAGTATGTCCAATATGTGGAAAAACAAACACGGAGAAGTCAATAGTTTGAAGGCCCTGCGCGTGGCTGAGAAGAAAGCCACCCAAGAACAAGAACTTCGCACTTGGATTAATGCCAACAGCGAACGTCAGGAAAAATACGGCAAATGCCTGGACAAAATCCAAAAAGTTTGCAAAGAATTTGACGGCGTGGCTTTCAAAGCCGTTGTGAATGCTAATTTGTGTCTGTACACCTCTCCTACTTTGATGGCCAGCTGGAGAATCAGAGGTCAGGTGAAATTGGAAGACAAACAGAAAACTTTCCCAGAAGAAAAAATCACCAAGATACTCGAAACTTACGAAAAATCAATAGGTGACAAGGATTTGAACACCGAAATTAAGATTATCTTGGCTACGATGAAGGCTTGGAACAATGTTCCCGCAGAAAAACGCCCCGATATGCAAACGGTCATCAATAAATATTACAAAGGAAATCAAGATGTCTTTGAAGCCGCTATCGCTAATTCAATCTTTATTTCTAAAGACAATCTGGAAAAATATTTACGCAAACCTTCCAACAAAATCTTAGAAAAAGACCCTATTTATCAGTATATGAACGCACTCTTTACCGTTGTGTTGAGCAATCAGTTTGTATATGCCGACCAGGAAAAGTTGAATCTGCCCCGCCGTGCGTTTATCGCCGCAATTAAGGAAATGAAGGCCGATACTCATATTTATCCAGATGCCAACAGCACAATGCGTACCACTTACGGCACCGTTTGCGATTACTTCCCCGCCGACGGCGTTCATTACAACTATTTTACTACAACCAAAGGCATTTTGGAAAAAGAAATCCCCGGAGATCCTGAATTTGACGTGGCTCCAAAATTGAAAAAACTGATTTTGGACAAGGATTTTGGCCAGTACGCAGATGAAGACGGCACTTTGCACGTATGCTTCTTGTCCAACAACGACATTACCGGCGGCAATAGCGGCAGCCCTATTATGAACGGCAACGGAGAACTCATCGGTTTGGCTTTTGACGGCAACTGGGAAGCATTGAGCAGCGACATCGTGTTCAATACCGAATTACAACGCTGCATCAATGTGGATGCACGCTACGTACTCTTCGTCATCGATAAGTTTGGCGGAGCCGGCTATTTGCTAAACGAAATGGATATCAGAAAATAATTTTCGCCTTGAAAAAAATATTTTTTAGCATTAGTCTGATTTTATTATCGGTGTTGGTGTTCGCCAACACCGATAATACTATTAATAAATTGCCCCAAAAGACTGAAAAAACAATCGACTCGCTGATTTACAATGGATTGCAAAATCAGGTTTTCCCAGGGTGTCAAGTGGTTGTATTGAAAGAGGGTGAGGTAATTTTCAACAAATGTTACGGCTATCAAACCTATTATCAGCGGCTTCCCATTACCGACAGCACAATGTACGATATGGCCTCGGTGACGAAATCGGCAGCCACTACCTTGGCTGTGATGAAGTTGTATGACGAAGGCAAAATCAAATGCTACGATACCATCGGGAAATTTGTGCCCTATTTGCGCGGCACCGACAAAGGTCAACTCCTTTTAATTGAATTGTTGACCCATACCTCCGGAATGCCCGCGTTTATCCCCTTTTATAAGAAAATTGCCAACGACGAACGGTATATTTCAACTTCGTATTCCGAACAGTTTTCAGTGCAAATTGCGGATAGTTGCTATTTGCGGACTGATTTTCAAGACAGTGTCCGTTATAAAATCGCCACCTGCAAATTGGGACAGAAAAAATATGTGTATAGCGATTTGAATTTCTTCCTTCTGAAAGAAATGGTGGAATATATTACAGGAATACCTTTAGACCAATATTTGAATCAGGAATTTTATCAGCCGATGAAACTTCGCCATACCTGCTTTAATCCTCTCAAATGCGGTTTTTGTAAGGCAGATGTGGCCCCGACGGAATTGGACACGTTTTTTAGACATCAGTTGGTAGAAGGATATGTGCACGACCAAACCGCCGCATTATTTGACGGCGACGCAGGGAATGCCGGTCTTTTCTCTACCGCCTCCGAAATAGCCATTATCTTTCAGATGCTGATGGATGGAGGTGTGTATGACGGTCATCGTTATTTATCGGATCAAACGGTTAAATTTTTCACCAAAACATACCCTATTCACGATTGCAGCCGTCGGGCTTTGGGATTTGACACGCCTTGCTATGCCCAATACAACGGGGTAATTCCCAAAGTTGCCAGCAACAAAACATTTGGACATCAGGGATTTACCGGAACTGTGGTGTGGTGCGACCCTGATGAGCATTTGATTTATGTGTTCGTTTCCAACAGGGTTTATCCTTATACCGAACCCAATAAGTTGGTGAAAAGCCAAATTCGTCTGACCGTTCACGATGCCGTATATCAGGGATTGAAAAATTAATTATGCGTTTGTATTGTCATTCAGAAGTATAAAATTGTTATGTCTTCAAAACCAATTAAAAAGAAAGTTATATCCAAACCCGTTTCCATTCAGCCCTCCCCGCAAAAAAAAATCCACGGATTGGCATTCATCGTTTTTCTGGCAGCGTTTGCCTTGTATGCCAACACTTTTCATCACGGTTGGGTGTTAGATGATTACGGTAGTTTCAAATTGAATATTTATGTTACCGCTGGAACAGATGGTTTCCACGATATCTTGACCAAAACCTATCGACACGGATCGGGCTTTTATACCGACAACCTG
Organism: Bacteroidales bacterium; assembly: GCA_024400715.1. The sequence continues at coordinate 16,989 of JAKSMH010000008.1, forward strand.
TATCGACCACTTTCGCAGTTGATGTTTGCCACCGAATGGCAGTTTTTCCCCGATTCACCTGGTTTGTATCACGCCATCAGCGTCTTCTTTTATGCCTTGTCGTGCGTCTTACTATTTGCCTTCCTGAAACGCCTGCTGAAAAAGTACAATCGGTGGATACCGTTTTTTATCGCCTTGCTTTTTGCGGCACATCCCATTCATACAGAAGTAGTTGCCAATATCAAGAGTAGAGATGAGATTATGTGTTTCCTTTTCATAATACTAACTTTGTATTTTTCTCTGCTATATGTTGATAAGCAAAAATGGTATTTTCTGCCATTGATTTTTGGGTCTTTCCTTTTGGCTATGTTTTCCAAGGAAAGCGCCATTACGACCTTGGCATTATTGCCTACCACGCTGTATTTCTTCAGAAAACCAAAGGCCACGGAATATATCTTTTCATTTTTAACGATTTTGATTCCTGCCATTATATATTTATGCGTTAGACAATCCATACTCGCAAATTATCCCGAATCCGAGTTTTTTCAGGTCGATCCAGTAGATATTTATTTTTATAATGAG
>JAKSMH010000080.1 GCA_024400715.1 Bacteroidales bacterium
ATCAGGAGGAAATGAAGAAAAACGGAATCCAATATATCGATATGGTGGTGGTGAATCTTTATCCGTTTAAGCAGACCATTGAAAAGGAAAATGTCACTTTTGCCGATGCTATCGAAAATATCGACATTGGTGGTCCGAGTATGTTGCGTAGTGCCGCTAAAAACCATCAGTTTGTGACGGTGGTTTGCGATGCTGCCGATTATGATTTGGTGATTGACGAAATCAAGGCCAACGGCGATACGACGCTTGAGACGCGTTCACGTTTGGCAGCCAAGGTCTTCCGCCATACTGCCGCCTACGATGCGATGATTGCCAAGTATTTGACAGACAGGGTAGGGGAGGAAGATCCTGAAAATATGACGCTGACGTTTACTAAAAAGCAGTCGTTGCGCTATGGCGAAAATCCTCATCAGAAAGCCACTTTCTTTGCGGGAAAGAAACAAGGATATTCGGTGGCTTGGGCTACCCAACTGCACGGCAAAGAATTGTCATACAATAATATTCAGGATGCTGATGCCACCTTGCAGATTCTTCGTGAATTTGACGAACCTACGGTGGTGGCTGTTAAACACAAAAATCCTTGCGGTGTGGGCATTGGTAAGGACGTGATGGAAGCCTGGACGCGCTGCTACGAAGCCGACAAGGTTTCTATTTTCGGCGGTATCGTGGCAACCAACCAAACCATTGACGAAGCGGCCGCCTTGGCTATGAAACCCGTATTTCTGGAAATCATCTTAGCTCCTGCCTTTACGCCGGATGCCTTGGCTGTGTTGTCCGTCAAGAAGAATATCAGACTGATGACTTTTGATTTGGATAAGTCCAAGTCTGACGACAAGATGTTCATCAGCGTAGCTGGAGGTATGTTGATGCAAAACATTGATCGTGCCGGTGCCGAGGATTACCAAATCAATGTGGTGACCAAAAAACAACCTGCCGAAGCCGAAATGCGCGATTTGTTGTTCGGTATGAAGGTTTGTAAGCACGTGAAATCCAATGCAATCTTGTTGGCCAAAGACCAAAAGACCATTGGTGTGGGGGCTGGTCAGATGAATCGCGTGGGTTCTGCCCACATCGCCCTTGAACAAGCTAAGGAAGCTGGTTTTACGCAGGGTATATGCTTGGCGAGCGACGCCTTCTTTCCCTTTGATGACGTGGTGCGTATGGCTGCCCAATATGGCGTTACGGCGATTATCCAACCTGGCGGCTCGGTCCGTGACGAAGATTCCATCAAGGCCTGCGATGAATTGGGCATTTCGATGATTTTTACGAGCGTAAGACATTTCCGCCACTAATAGTTGGGTTTAGGGCTTAGGTCTTGGGCGAAGGTGAGGATAAATAAAGATAATGATATTGGATTCTTGATTTCTTTATTTTTATATTACTATGATTAATCCTGATATTGATGAATCTTGGAAGAAAGTCCTTTGGGATGAATTTCAGCAGCCGTATTTTGCGGAATTAAAGCAGTTTTTGCAGGCCGAAAAGCGTGCCCATACAGTTTATCCGCCGGGACCGATGATTTTCAACGCCTTCAATAAGACGCCTTTTGACAAGGTGAAGGTGGTGATTATTGGCCAAGATCCATATCACGAAGAAGGACAGGCGCACGGTCTTTGTTTTTCGGTGCAAGATGGTATTCCGCATCCCAAGTCGCTTATCAATATCTTTAAGGAATTGAGTGAAGACGTGGGGATGACCATTCCGCAAAGTGGCAATTTGGAGAAGTGGACCGCGCAGGGCGTATTCTTGCTGAATGCCACTTTGACCGTTCGTGCCCACGAAGCTGGTTCGCATCAAAATCACGGTTGGGAGCGTTTTACCGATGCGGCCATCCGCAAATTGTCGGAGCAGCGTGAAGGATTGGTTTTTCTTTTGTGGGGCAACTATGCCAAACAAAAAGAGGCCATTATTGATACCACCAAGCATTTTATTTTATCAACGGTGCATCCTTCGCCCTTGTCTGCCCATCGCGGATTCTTTGGCTGCAAGCATTTTTCCAAGACCAATGAAATCCTCAGAAAATTGGGAAAATCGGAAATCGATTGGCAGTTGTAAACTTATTATTCCACCACAATTTCATCCACGAAAATATGGCTGGTTCCACCTGCGCCTAAATGCCAGGCAGGCAATGTGCCGTAGTTGTCAGCCTTAATTTTGATGTAGCGGCAGTGTGCATTGCCCTTTACTGTGAAATCAGTCATTTGGGCCGTGTAGTCATTGGCAGGAACCGTATTGGTGTAGATTCCGTATGGGAGGAAATTTACATTGTCTGCGGAAATTTCTACACGCATCAGGGTTGGATAGATAATCCACGAACGGGTGTCCTGTAAAAATCCGACGCTTACTTGGTGAATGTCTTTTACACTCTGTAGGTCGATGGTGGCCTCAAACACGGGCACTTGGTAACCCTGCCAGCCGCCTAATCGAAAGTCGCTTCGGCCTCGAATGCCGTCGATAAGGGCATTGTCGCCACTGGCGGGATACATTTCTTCATATTGGCAATGAAGCTTTATCTGCTTGTCCTGCGTGAATTTGTAGAACTGGGCTTCCACTACCGGACTTGCTCCCGTTTGTGGATTGTAGCTTATTGCTTTAACCGTCGTGTTCTTCGTGATGGTCACCGGTCCGGTGTATTTGTTTTTGCTGTTGGGTGTTGGTTCACTTCCGTCGATAGTGTAATAAATCTGGTCCGTTTGGGCGGGGAAGAGCATCTTGGCATCGGTTTTCAATGTGGGTTCAAACAAACTAATGCTGACGGTCATTTCGTCCGTGAAACTCTCTTGTGGTGCATTAATGATAGGAACTATGGTCGTGCTGCTTTCGATGCGGCTTTCGGGCTGTTTTTCCTTTCCGACACCCCACTTGCCGTTGGGTTTTGAACCCATCTCGAAGGACAAAACGCCACCATCACGAATATCTTCGTATGTTATATAAGACTTGTCAAACTTCTTTCCGTTTAATTTGGCAGAATGAATATAGCAGGATTCCTGATTTCTGTTGTGTGTGGTCACCACGAATTGTTTTCCATTTTCGAGCTTAATGGTGACCTTGTCGAAAACGGGACTGCCGATGATATAGTGATTGTCGCCGGGGCAAACCGGGTAGAAGCCGATGGTGCTCAAGACGTACCATGCCGACATTTGTCCGCAGTCTTCGTTGCCGCATAGGCCGTCGGCTTTACTGTTGTACAACGTATAGATGATTTGATTGACAAGTTGCTGCGTTTTCCACGGTTTTCCAATGTAATTGTATAGATAGGCAGCGTGGTGGCTGGGTTCGTTGCCGTGGGCATATTGGCCGATTAAGCCGGTAACGTCGGCTTGGTCACGTCCTGCCGTGACGGAAGTTGTGCCGAAAAGCGAGTCTAAGAAGCGTTCGGTAGCGGCAGGTCCACCGATGAGGTCGCAATAGGTGTTGAAATCGTGGGGAACGTAAGTCGAGTATTGCCAGGAGTTGGCTTCGGTATAGTGGTTGTTGATTTCCCGGGGATTGAAGGGTTGCAGGTAGCCGCCATTTCTTTTGGAATGCATAAAACCATCAGGATCAAGCACATTTTTATAGGCTTGGGCACGTTTTATAAATTCTTGATACACATCATCTTTGCCAATGGCTTGGGCAAATTGGGCAATGCACCAGTCGTCGTAGGCATATTCCAAAGTCTTTGACACCGATTCTGATTCCATTTCGGCTGGAATAAAGCGATATTGAGCAAATTCAGGCCTTCCCAAACGATTCAGTTTGGCACTGTTGACCATCGCTTCCAAAACCTGGTACTTCTCATAGTCGGAATAGTCATCCAAAATGCCTTTCTGATAAGCGTCCCAGATGACGGGAATGCTGTGATAGCCAATCATACACCAGGTTTCGAAGGCCGACAATTCCCACACGGGGAGCATTCCGCCTTGTTCATATTGTCGCATAAAAGTGTAGATAAAGTCGCCGGTGCGTTGGCGGTCGATGATGCTCAACAAGGGATGTAAGGCCCGATAAGTGTCCCATAAGGAAAAAACGGTATAGACCTCGTGTCCTTTGGCCTGATGAACCAATCCGTCCATTCCGCGATACTGTCCGTTGATGTCGGTGAAAAGGAAGAGCGAGGTAAAGCAGTGGTACAGGGCGGTATAGAAATTCTTTTTCAGCTCGACATTTTCAGTTTCGACAATGATTTTTCCCAACTCCTTATTCCAGCTTTTGCGAGCCTCCTGTCTTACTTTGTCGAAGTTGAAATCGGCTACTTCCTTTTGGTTTATGTCGGCACCGGCAAGGTTTTGGGCAGCGGCTGACAAGGCCACTTTAACTACCACGTCTTTAATGTCTTCAGCGAAATAAACAACGGCTTTACAGTTGGTGCCGGTAATGCCGCTGATGGTCGGTGCCAATTGGTCGTCCACATAAAATTCGACTTTGGCAATGGGCTGTGAGAATAGAATTGAAAAGTTGAGTTTTTGATTTTCGTTCCATGCCTTTGAATCGCGCAAGCCGACGATTTTATTCTCTTTCACATCGTAGCTAATGGCACTGTTGAGTACGATATCCCGGTGTTTCAAATCCAGGATGATTCCTTTGGAAACTTTTTTGTCGGGGAAAGTATAGCGATGAACACCCACCCGTTTGGTACAAGTCAATTCGGCTTGAATATCATATTTATCAAGTAAGACGGAATAATATCCGGCTTCGGCTTTCTCATTTTGATGAGAAAAAGAAGAGCAGTATTCGCTGTTGATGACAGAAGCATTGCCGGTAAAAGGCATCAGCAGCACGTCACCGTAATCGGAGCAGCCGGTACCGCTCAAGTGGGTGTGGCTGAAACCGTAAACGATATGGTCGGAGTAGTGGTAGGCCGAGCAGCCGTCCCAACCGTCCAATCGCGTGTCGGGGCTCAATTGCACGGCACCAAAAGGAACGATGGCACCCGGAAAGGTGTGTCCGTGAAAGTCGGTTCCCACCATCGGATTGACATATTGTGCAAGGTCTTCTTGTGCATAGGAAAAGGTGAAAAAGCAAATGGCGAAGCAAAAGGCGATAAGTTTCTTCATATTGTCGTTGTTGTCGTTAAGTCGGCAAATTTACACAAAAATATTGAATTATTCTCCGATTTTAATCACGCTTCGGTCTTCTTCCTTTTTTTGTTGCTTGCCCATTTGTGGTTTGAAAGCGTTGAAGTTGAAAGTGATTCCCAACCAAAACATGCCACTGCGGTTTTTGCTGGTGTTGACCAAGCTGTAAACGGCATTTTCGGCATAAACATCCCAGCGGCGTGTGTTGAAAACGTCGGTAAGCAGGGCAGAAATCGTCAAGCGGTTCTTCCAGAAAGTCTGTTTGATGCCGATATTGCAGTAATGGATGGTTTTGGTGGTGAATTGTGGAAAATATTGCGGTGTAATCACAAAATACTGAATTTGGATATTCATTCCTTTGAAGGGCTTGAAATTCAAGGCGGCATTGCTATTGTTCACCCAACCGTGATTGGAAACGTCCATATTGTTGTAGTTGCCTGTGAAATGGCTGTAGTAGGTATTGGTGGCAACATCGATGGTCAGCCATTTCAACGGTCGAATTTGAATGGTATGGTCTATACCGGTTGAGATATTCCATTTCCCATTCATATAGGTCATCACGAGAATGTCGTCTTCCAAGGTGGCCACTTGTGTAATGTAGTCTTGCGTTAAATTGAAATATGCGTTGCCGTTTACCGTGACTATTTTGGATACTGCCGCATAACCTAAATCGAGTTTGTTGATTTTTTCCGGTTGCAAATGAATATTTCCTGTTTCGTAAGTCTGATTGTCAATTAAATTGACGTACGGATTGAGTTGGGGGTAGGTTGGACGTGAAATCCGTCGTGAAAGGCCGAAATTTAATGACCAAATGTCCGTGATTTGATATTTGAGCGAAAAATATGGGGCTAAAAGAAAGTTTTGACTATGTTCTTCGATTTGTGTTTTGTCGCAATGCAGCGTCACATAGCCATATTCGAAGCGCAATCCCGCCTTATACGATAATTTGTCGTTGATTTTGGAAGAATACATCGCATAAACG
>JAKSMH010000081.1 GCA_024400715.1 Bacteroidales bacterium
CTGGAATGCGATGCGGTAGTGCATTTGCGAAACGGACAAGATGGGTTGGTGGAAATAAAATTAGGTGGGGAAAATCTTAGTAATGAGGGTATTGAAACACTTCAAAATCTGACCCGAAAAATTGATACTCAACGGATGCCAGAACCTTCGTTTAGGATGATCTTGACAGCGGTAGGAACATTTGCATACCAACGTCCGGATGATGGCATTTGGGTGGTGCCTATAGCCGCATTGAAAAATTAAAAGAATATTGTTCATTTATACCTCTTGAAAATTATAATTTATTGAATATTAATCTATTAAAAATGTTTTTATGAAAATTGCAGTCGCAGGAACAGGTTATGTGGGTTTGTCCATCGCTACGCTGTTGGCTCAGCACAATCAAGTGGAAGCCGTGGATATTGTTTCCGAAAAAGTTGAAATGATCAATCGTCGCCAATCGCCTATTCAGGATGAATATATTGAACGCTTTTTTGCCGAAGATGTAACTTTGTGCAAACAGAGCGCACCGGCGGATTTCATCCTTCGTCAACCATTGAATTTGCATGCGACTCTGGATGCGAAATTGGCCTACGAGGATGCGGATTTCGTCGTGATTGCGGCACCAACCAATTACGACAGCGTGAAGAATTTCTTCGATACTTCGGCTGTCGAGAATGTGATTGAAACGGTGCTGAAGTATAATCAGCGGGCAGTGATGGTAATCAAATCCACTATTCCTGTCGGATTTACTGAATCAGTGAGGGAAAAGTTTGCCGACAAAAGTTCTGGCGGACAAAAACCCAATGTCATCTTTGCACCAGAATTTTTGCGTGAAAGCAAGGCCTTGTATGATAATTTGTACCCGTCAAGAATTATTGTGGGATTTGATTCGTCTAATCCTTTTTTGGAAAATGCAGCTCATATATTTGCCGACCTGATTCACGGAGGGGCAATCAAGCAGGATGTTCCTATTCTTTATATGGGTTCAACCGAAGCCGAGGCCGTGAAACTCTTTGCCAATACCTATTTGGCCTTGCGCGTGAGCTATTTCAACGAGTTGGATACCTACGCCGAAATCAAAGGTCTGAATACACAGCATATCATCGAAGGGGTGTGTTTGGATCCCCGTATCGGAAGTCATTACAACAATCCGTCCTTCGGCTATGGCGGCTATTGCCTGCCGAAAGATACCAAGCAGTTGTTGGCTAATTATGCCGACGTGCCTGAGGATTTGATTCGTGCAATTGTGGAATCCAATCGTACCCGCAAGGATCTTGTCGCGGACCAGATTCTGAAAAAGGCGGGCTATTATGATTATTATAATCGCGGAGACTATAGTGCTAATAGCGAAAAACATTGTGTTATAGGTGTTTATCGTTTGACAATGAAGAGCAATAGTGATAATTTCAGACAAAGTAGTATTCAGGGGGTGATGAAGCGCGTGAAGGCCAAAGGGGCTGAGGTCATCATCTACGAGCCTTCTTTGGAAGATGGAACAACTTTCTTCGGTAGTAAGGTGGTAAACGATTTGGAAAAATTCAAAGAGCAAAGTCAGGCCATTATTGCCAATAGATACGATGCTTGTTTGGAAGATGTTGTTGAAAAGGTTTATACCAGGGACATTTTTAAGAGAGATTAAACAATGACTCAAACTGTCGATACGGTATGGTTGCGGCGTGTTCGGTCTCGATGCGCTGTGTGGCAAGGGGTGGCCGACAAAGCGACTTACGCTTTGCTGTTGCTGTTGTCGATATTGTTGCCCCTCGTCTATCATCCATTTGTGATAGATTATGGAATGACTCATTCCTTGGATTTATTGCCCGTACTACACAAACTCATCAATGGCGTTTTTGTGCTCATTGTCTTGTTGACTTTGATGATGAAAGGAGGAATCCCATTCAAGTCATCACGATTTTTGTGTTTGTTGGGTGTCCTGTTGCTGTTGTCGGCCTTGGCAGAAATGGCATTTTTCGGCACTATGGCTATGTTTATGGAGTTAAGGGCTGTGTTGATATGTTTCTTTGCAGCACTGTTGGGTTGGCGCTTGAACTGGTCGGATAGGCGTTTGCTGGTTTTGGTCCTGGTTTTTGCCGCCTCGGTTTTGGAAATGGGCTTGTCCTTGGTTTTTATGAAAGGAATTGGTTTTGAGATTTCTCGGACGTATTTTGCCGAGCAGAAAAATGCGGTGGGACCGATGTTGGCTACGGTCGCGGTTTTGGCTGCAGGATTATTGCGTTGTAAACAGGACTTAAAGGGTAATCTCATCAATGTTGTTTTGCTGGCCTTGATATTTATGTGTGCCTTGACGATTTTGACCATCCGAGCCCGTGCGGCGTTGCTGTCCTTGGGATTGGTGCTGGTTTTGTTGATTTATCAGAAATTTAAAGGAAAATATGTTCTATTAACGATAGTTGGTGGCGTTGTGCTGTTGGGAATTGTCGTGGCGTTGCTGCCGCCATTGATGAAGGATTATGTGCACCAAAGTCTATTCGCCGGTTTTTCTGGCGATGTTACTTCCGGTCGTATGGCGAGAAATGCCGATGCTTTGACTATTTTTATGCAAAATCCTTTGTTTGCGCATCTTAAAAATCCGATACCCGTTGAGACTAATCATAATTTTATTTTGTATGAACTTTGTGAATACGGCTTGTTGTTTGCTTTTCCACTGCTGCTTACGTATTTTTATTTGCTAATAGCCGTTATAAAAAGGATGTTTTCAACAACAGCGCAACCTTCTGCTTTTATCGGTTTTTATGCGATTCTGGTTTTGTTTGTGGTTTCGATGTTTGAATATGCCTTTCCTTTCGGTCCGGGAACGTCAACAATGTTGAATTTCGTGTTTTTAGGCCTGGCTTTCCGCATTTTTGAAGAAAAAATCGAAAAAAATAATGATAAAATCATCAGTTATGAATGATATTAAAATTGCCGTCGTCGGTTTAGGTTATGTGGGACTTCCCTTGGCACGCTTGTTTTCAACCAAATATGAAACCATTGGTTTTGATATGAATCCATCTCGGGTAAATGCCTTGATGAAAGGTCATGATGCCACTTTGGAAGTGCCGGACGAACTTTTACAGGATGCGATTCGTCATCACGGGTTTAAGTGTACAACTAATCTGGATGAAATACGAACTTGCAATTTTTACGTGGTGGCGGTTCCAACTCCGGTCGATGAAAACAACCGTCCGGATTTGGCACCGTTGCTGAAAGCCAGCGAAACGGTGGGGCAGGTGATTGGCAAAGGCGATATCGTGGTGTATGAGTCAACGGTTTACCCCGGTGTGACGGAAGAGGAGTGCCTGCCGGTGGTGGAAAAGGTGTCCGGTTTGAAGTTTAATGTGGATTTTTTCGCCGGCTATAGCCCCGAGCGTATTAACCCTGGTGACAACGAACACACCGTGGAAAAAATCAAAAAGGTGACTTCTGGTTCGACCCCCAAAATTGCCGATGTGGTGGATGGCGTTTATAACAGCGTTTTGGTCAATGGCACGCACAAGGCACCTTCGATGAAGGTGGCGGAGGCTTCCAAAATCATTGAGAACTCGCAACGTGACGTGAATATCGCTTTTATGAACGAGTTGGCCAAGATTTTCAATGCGATGGGTATCGATACCCACGATGTGATTGAGGCGGCTTCCAGCAAGTGGAATTTCATCAAGATGAGTCCCGGCTTGGTGGGCGGTCATTGTATCAGCGTGGACCCGTATTATCTGATACAGAAAGCACAGGTCTATGGTGTTCTTCCTCGCATTATGCACGCTTCCCGTCGCCTGAATGACGGGATGGGAGCATACGTGGCCAATCAGGTAATTAAGTGTATGAATAAAAAAGGAGTGCTGGTCAAAGATGCGAAAATCTTGATTCTGGGTATTACCTTTAAGGAAAATTGTCCAGATGTTAGAAATACCAAAGTCGTGGATGTTTACCATACCCTGTCCGAATATACCCACAATATTGCCATTTTTGATCCTTGGGCTAATTCTGATAAAGTAAAAGCAGAATATGGTGTTGAGGTCCTCAATGAGGCACCGAAAGATAAGTTTGACGCAGTGATTTTGGCTGTCGCCCATCGTCAGTTTCTGAATATGAATGTTCAGGATTGTGTGCGCGAAGGTGGTGTGGTTTATGATGTGAAAGGTGTTTTGCCAAGAAATATTATTGATGAAAGATTGTAAGCCATGGGAGATGTAAAATTGAAGTTAAAACAGCTCGGAATTTCCGCGATTCAAATGTTTTGGGGCGCGAAAATGGAGGAAAGATGCGTGTATTTCAACCACACGAGAGAATGGCCGAATCTTAAGAGCCCTCAAACCTGGGGCGAAAAATTGCTGTGGCTGAATCACCATTGGCAACCGGAGATCAAGAGTCTTTGTGCCGATAAGTATCGTGTGCGCGAATTTTTGAAACAGCAAGGACTCGAAAATATCCTCGTTGAACTATTGGGAGTTTGGGATAAAGCAGAAGATATTGATTTCGACAAACTTCCCGATAAGTTCGTGTTGAAATGCAATCACGGTTGCGCGATGAATATTTTAGTGTACGACAAGCTTAAAAAAAAAAAAAAAAAAACGGTCAAACAGTTAAATGAATGGCTGAAAGTGGATTTGGGAAAGACTTCTGGCGAATTGCATTATTCAAAAATCCAACCTCGCATTATCGCCGAGGCGTTCTTGCCGGTGAATAGCGATGCCGAAATCGTTGATTTTAAGATCCATTGTTTCAATGGTGAACCTAAGTTTATTGGAGTTTGCTATGACAGAGATCCCATCACGCAGACTTCCAAGGGGCTGATTTATTCTCCACAATGGGAACGAATGATGATGCTGCAGGACGATGATGCGTCTTGTTCCTATCCCCAACCTGAAAATTTGAATGAAATGCTGGATGTCGCTCGCCAGCTGTCGAAGGATTTCCCACACGTCCGGGTAGATTTATATGACATACGTGGAAAAGTCTATTTCGGTGAATTGACTTTTTCTCCCGACGGGAATATTCCGGAAAGAGAATATACGAAAGAGGCATCGAAACAGATTGGTACTTGGTTGAATTTGCCCACGATAAAATAATTTCTCAAAAGTCGCCTTTTATGAAAAAACAATTGGTCATCTGTGGTGGCGGAAGTAGTGCCCATACGTTGATTCCTTTTTTGAAGGATTCGGCTTTTGAGGTTTCTATCTTGACGTCAAAACCCGAACAGTGGCATTCTTCGGTGAAGTTGGAATATCGTGCTCCTTCAGGAAAAGTCTTGGAACGCTATGAAGGTCCGCTTAAAAATGCTTCCAATAATCCCAAAGATTTGATTCCGTGTGCAGATTATATAGTCTTGTGTATGCCGGTCCATAAGTATAGGACTTGCCTGCAAGAAATAGCTCCTTACATTCCGTCGGACAAGACGGTGTGCGTGGGTGCTTTGTATGGCCAAGCGGGTTTTAATTGGATGGTGGATGAAATCAAGCACCAATATCAGTTGAAAAATGTGGTGACTTTTTCTTTCGGCTTGTTGCCTTGGATTTGCAGAATAATCGAATATGGTCATATCGGGGTTACTTACGGTGGAAAGGCAGTGAATTATGCGGCGTGCTATCCGCAGTCCTTTTTCCCGCAACTGAATGAGGAACTTTTTGAAAATATCGGCTTCCGTTGGTTTGGGAAAGGTCATACCGAACAAAGTGATAATTTCTTGTCGCTGACCTTGTCTGTCGATAATCAAATTATCCATACATCTCGTTGTTTGGGTTTATACAAAGTTTGTGGTCCGACTTGGCGGCGAAAAGAGGATGTGCCGATGTTCTATGCCGATTATGACGATGTGTCGGCAAAATTGTTGGCTGATTTGGATGCCGATTATTCCAAGCTGCGTGAACGCATCAAACTGATGTTTCCGGAAAAGAAGTTCAAGCATTTGTTGGATTATCTACCCCTGGAACGCTTTTCTTATCAATCCCAAAATACGGATGTGAAAGAGTCTTTCGTGACTTCCCAAACCCTGACTTCAATCGCAACTCCTGTGGT
>JAKSMH010000082.1 GCA_024400715.1 Bacteroidales bacterium
ATAGTTATGTTGAAGTTCGTGGCGGCTTTCCCTTGCACTTCGTATAAGTCTGTGCCAAGCATATTCAGAAGCATGCCGCGTCCCCATTGATTCTGTAAAGTTTTGCAAACAAAAAAGAAACCCTTTTGACTGTCTGCTCCTACAGCATCTATGATGGCTTTGTGGTGACTCCACGGAATACAAAACAAAGGACTGTTTGTTTTGCCCCCAAGTGGGGGCAAAGAATCAGACTTTTCCATTTCACCCCCAGATGAGGGCAAAATGGGAATAGCATCTGGATATAGCAAATAGAAACGTTTCATATAGCCGAGTGATGTGACGGAAAATCCCTTCCTGTCAAGTTGCTTAGAAAGGTCATTACTGAGTTGTTTGAGAATGCCGTGTCCCCATCGTTCTTCGATATGCATAGCCACTATGTCTCGACCAACAGTCCAGTAGAACCTGAGTTGTTCACCATTGATTCCAATAGCAGCCTGGACTTGACTCTGCTTATACCTACGACTTAGATCGCTTACCCAAATCGAGTATTGCTGGTCTGCAAAATGCATATTGCCGTTGTTTTTCTCTATGTTAGTTTCTCCCATCACTTTTTCTATTCTCGTATTTTCAGCTGGCACGTTGCCTATCTTTCTTCTTTTTCCATTTCAAAAATCATCGCAAAGATACAACTTTCTTCTTTTCTTTCCCCGCCGCACTTTCCCCGGGGCGGGTTCGGGTGTTTGTTATTTTACTTTCTCAATCTTTCTTTTCCGTCACCTGCCAGTAGCCGCCCTTGTCGGGGCCGATGCGGGTAACCAATCCTTTTTCCTGCAATTTTTTGATATGTTCTCGTATGGTATCCCTATGCCTTCCCGTTATTTGAACCAGCTCATCATACGTAATCTTGAAATTTCCCAACATCAATTCCATAATTTGACTATCCAAAGAATTTACAGGCGGATTTACAGGCGGATTTACAGGCGGATTTACAGGCGGATTTACAGGCGGATTTTTTTCGGCTGTATCTACTTCCGTACTGTTTCGCCAAATAATTGTACAAAAATCCTCATCTTCAATAAATTCCGGGGATTTCAATCCCTTCGCCACACATGTCTCAACCAAATCATTTGTGCCCGTACCCAATCGCTCAATATATCCTGCAAGATAGGCGGGATAGGCAAGCGTCGGATTCACTGGAATGGATTTATGTTTTGCCTTAAGTTTTGTAGTCGTCAACCCCATCGGCAATCGCCCTGGGTTCCAAATCTCTAACCGGTCTCTGAACAGCATCACCTGCACACTGGCATTACTCGTGTAATCTCTATGCACAATGGCATTTATGATGGCTTCGTGTACGGCGGCAACCGGAAGTTCATACTCCACCCCATCGTCATTCGCAGAATGATTCCCTATTCTGGCATCAATATGCGACATTACAAACGAGACGGCCTGGTCACACATTTCAAAAATAGTGCCACCAAAAACCTGATAATAGGGAGCTGGCTTCTGCACCTTCACGCCGTAGAATTGAGCGCACCTCACCTCCGACGCACGAAAGAAATGTTGCGGATTCTTTCCAAAAAGCAATAGTGCCGAATTGGTAACACGCGCATCTTCGGTTGCCAAGTCCAAACTCATCAGTACGGCAAGCAAGCCGTCTTTTTCCAATGAAAGTTTATAGTCTCGCTTTAATTTAGCCATATTGATGAAGGATTGAACTTTTCTTTCATCAATGTCAGATAAAGACGCATTGGTATTGATAGAAGCGTCAAATGGCGATATGCGGACAATCTCCTTCACTTCCAAAAAACGAACAAGGGCTGCGTAAACCGCCATTTGAAGCTGTTCGTATGAGTTGAATGCTTTTCTGACGACCGCTTGTTCGGCTTTGCCAATCAGATTTTGTTCTTTGGGATGTCGTTCAGCCACTTGCTTGATGAAGACCAAGCGATAGCGGTCGTGCTGCGTTGCGGCATCAAACTCCCGTTCGGTTGGCGACACGCCGTCCTCATCCTCAAATCCGTATCTCTCGCCGAACAGGCCGACATAGACTTCACTGCGGGCGGCTTCCGACAAATATGCTTCGCGAGCATTCTGGTCTTCAGCCGGCAAATCCTCAAATAGAAATGGGACAAAAAGTCTCCCAAGCAGAGCGTCCTGCCGAATGTAATCGCAAAGTTTGCATCGTTCGGAGGCAAATTCTGATTGCACACTGCTTATGAAGATTCTGAATTTTGTCATTGTCAAAACAATTTGAGTTTTGTGCTTTTTCTCTCCCGCCGCACATTCCCCGGGGCGGGTTTGGGGTGTTTTATACTTAATCTTTTTCCTCCGTCACCTTCCAATAACCGCCCTTGTCAGGGCCGACGCGGGTGAGGAGACCTTGAGATTTTAATTTTTTCACATTCCAATAGACACCATCTGCCGTCAAATTGCAAATCAAAGCCAATTCATTAGTGGTTATATAAGGATTTGCTTTTATTGCTCCCAAGATTTTCTCCGTAGTTTTCTCCGTAGTTTTCTCCGTAGTTTTCTCCGTAGTTTTCTCCGTAGTTTCTTGTTCTGTAGGGTTTTCTATAGGGTTTTGTAGGTCTTTCTCCGTAGTTTTCTTTTCTAAAGTTTCCTCAGGCTTTTCTTTCCCATCGTACATCATGGAATACGCTGTTCCAACAATCATAAAAGCAATCTGCTCGTACTTGGGCGTAGGGTTTCCCGCTTCCTTCAATTCCCGGTACATTCTATCCACGCCCTCGCCAAACTCACGAACAAACTTATGCGCTTTCAAGAATTTAGCAATGAGAGGATTGCGTGAAAAATGCACATACCGCATATTGTCCAAGCGTACAATGCTTGGCAAGTTGCCGGGACTCTCCACAGCAATGCGGTCGTCAAACATCTTAATTTGAATATCCGTTCCTAAAATACTATAATCACGATGCGTTATCGCATTTATAATCAATTCCTTCCAAACAAATTCCGGATATTCAGCCTTGGTAACGAAGCGTGCATCAGACCCCAAATAGGTGTGTTCGCGAATCTGCGTTCCCACAAAGGCAATGCTTCTGTTGACCATATCCAAAATCGTGCCATCAAATGTCACGTCTTTCATCACATTCATCTGCGCACCAGTCAACGCTTCCGTTCCCTGATATTTGATGAAACGAACTTGCGCGCGAGGGAAAAAATCTTGAGGCCTCTTGCCAAACAAAAGGATGGCTGCCGCGCTAATCTTGTAGTTATCTCCCTCTTTGACGATCAGTTTGTCATTTTGCTCCAAATATTCCAACGGAGACTTGCCATACCCTATTAAATCACAATAATCCTGTACCAATTGCAGGTCAAGGTCACCAATGGAAGCACCAAAAACAGCTTTGCTCTCATAAATCATTTCCCCCTTATCATAAAGTAGTTGCAGCCGTTCGTCAAACGTCAGCTTCTTTGATTTGTCGCCCACACGATAAAAAACCTCATCTTTTTGATTGGCGTGAACTTTCTGGCTTTGTTGCACATTCATCAAAAGAATGTGGTCTGATTCACCATTTTCTCGAGCGAATGAAAGTTTTTCTACTGATACTTTTACAGAAGGTTGGCAAAAGTCAAATGGAACTCGGAGCAATTCGTTCAAATGTTCCGAATGTTTGTCAACTCCTTCCAATTCGCCATTGTCCGCAATACCAATAGCAATCGTTCCACCGTCGGCATTGGCAAAAGCCACCACAATGCTCGCCAAGTCCTTCGCCGCAATCTTTACACTTTTGCGGTCAAAAGTCTGGCTTTCATTGCAAGTTGTCAATGTCTCAACGGTCATAGTATCTTTACTTTAATCTGCAAAGATACAAAAAATTTCATATCCAAACAAATAAATATCGGATTATCCAGTTTTGCAGATTCAACTAACAAGTGCAACAAAATTAGTCATTTTTGCTGATGCTCAGACTCAACCAACTAGCACCAATATTCTCAACTTGCGCCAATTCGTCCTTCCTCGATTTTCCTGATGTAATTTATTAATATATCGTCCGATAAGATACAAACCAAAGAAACTTAATATGGAATATCCCGCATTAAAGTAATTGGAAAACACCTACAGATTCACCGTCACACCCAAACCCGCAATGTGCTCGGTGGCCAAATAATCCACGGGCTCGGAATCCTTGGTTTTCGCCATCTTGATGTTGAAGTTGTAAAAGATTTCCATGTCACAATGCTTCGACAAGTGAATGGACGTGCCCACGATGTTGTCCTGCATCTGCCACCTACGCCAGGTAAACATTTCTATGGACGCAAACGGGGCAAAACGACTTTCGCCAATCTGATACTGTATTTTCAAATACGAACGAATCACGTGCGAAAACTGTTTTTCGTTCTGCAAATACATCAGCATATATCTTTCACGCAACGACACCGTCAAATGCTCGCGTTTCAACGTTCCCGTTACCGAAACCAAGAAACTGTGTCGCATCCGCCGATCCGCCCAAACCAAATAGTCGTAGCCGATATCCACCTTCAGCCACTTCAACGGCTGATACCCAAAGCTCGGCCGCAAGAACAGGCAATCTACCTTGCGGGACAAGTCGCAGGTACGAAATTCCGTCCTGAAACCAACATACAGCCCATTGTCCCATGCCTTGTTCAATTGCACATCCGTCCATAAGCCGAAGTCGTCACGATTGGCATCTTGCGCAAAAGCATTGGAAAAAAGTAAAACACCAAGGAACAACACCGTGGCAATCGCTCTCAAAATCTTCATAATAAGCTATTTAAAGTTTATATTTCAAAATGCAAATATACGATATATTCTTTAACGACAATGCTCTGCCAATCGATTCTTATTCCCCATCTTGCCTATTAAAAGATAGGAAAGGATATTCTTAGCGCCGCAGTACACCTCGGCACAACTTTAACCTCTGAAATCGAGACTGATTTTTTTGCCACCCTAAAAACTCGAACTTGTAGATTCCGCTTCGCCCATTTCGTCCACTTGCGGAACGGCAATTCCGTTTTATTTTGATTTTAGTTACCTTATTTTTTGTAACTTTGCATTTCTAAAATATCGTCAATATCAATGTCCGAAGATAAAATCATCATCAAGGGTGCCCGCGTCAACAATCTCAAAAATATTGATGTCGAAATCCCACGTAATCAGTTAGTCGTCATCACCGGCCTTTCCGGTTCCGGCAAGAGCTCGCTGGCTTTCGACACGCTTTACGCCGAAGGGCAACGCCGCTATGTGGAAAGCATCAGCGCCTACGCTCGCCAATTTATGGGCAAGATTTCCAAACCCGATGTGGATTCCATCACCGGCATCCCGCCCGCCATTGCTATCGAACAGCGGGTTATCTCCCGAAATCCACGTTCCACCGTCGGAACCACAACCGAAATTTACGAATACCTGAAGCTGCTTTTCGCCCGCATCGGCCACACTTTTTCACCCGTCAGCGGCAAGGAGGTTAAACGCGAGACCGTGGAAGATGTCTTAACATATATACAGCAAATACCCGCAGGCGCAAAAGTATATATTTCCGCGCCTCTTCAGCTTTTTGCCGACCGAACGCCTGCTGAACAGCTGGAAGTGCTTAAACAACAGGGATTTAGCCGTATCATCTACAACAAGGAGGTCAAAGACATTGACGAAGTGCTGCAAGGAAAAGTCAGCAAGAATGCCGACATCAATATTCTTATCGACAGATTCAAGTCCGATAAGCTAAGCGACAACAAGACCCGCCTCTCCGACTCTATCGAAACTGCTTTCTACGAAGGGAAAGGCACCTGCATCATCCAATACGATATTGACAATACAAGCAAACGAAGCAAGTTCAGCAATCTCTTCGAAATGGACGACATCAGTTTTGAAGAGCCCTCGGTGAACTTATTCAGCTTCAACAATCCTTACGGCTGCTGCAAAAGTTGCGGCGGCACCGGTATGATTGAAGGCATTGACCCCGATCTGGTCATTCCCGACCGCTCGCT
>JAKSMH010000083.1 GCA_024400715.1 Bacteroidales bacterium
GAGATGGAACTTTTTCCTGTTTGTTCTTTGGCATATTTCATGAACTTTCTGAACAGCGGTCTGTTCAACTTCTTGATGTAATAGCCAAAATAGATGATTCTTTTAAATGTTTTCATAGGCTTAATCCTTAAACATGATATCCGTCAGTTGCCTGCCGCTTACAAATTCAGCATCCGGCCAACGTTTAACGATTTCTTTCAATAAAATTCCAAGTTGTTCGAGGCTCACGTCTCTGTGCGTCGGTTCAATGGCTCCCGCGAAGTTGACGCGATGTGAACTGATCAGTGCAGGGGCATGCATCTTGAAGGCAGCGGCAATGTTATCTAAGCAATTCGCCACGACATTCGTGTTCTTTGCGCAGTTGTCGAGGAACGGCTCAAACGGGCAGTTCCTCACCAAATAACGCTGCCCACATTCGTTCTTTTTCCCGTTATACAGAAACTTCTTGACATACGCACCATCCCCTAAAGGATAGGCCACTTAGCGGTTTACATGAATGGTGTCTATTCCACATTCTTTCAGGACAGGATGCAAGGCTGGACTATAGATGCTTGCCCCAGGTGTGAACTGTGTTGACCTGTATCCAATCAGTTTTTCGAACATATCAAGACCAATACGGATGTCTTCTTTCAATGATTCGTTGTCGGCAGCATGTTCGATGTCGAAAACGGTTGTTGAATTACGGACTGGCGTTTCGCCTGGCAATGGTGGACAGCAGACGCTTCCGTTGTCAAAAGCAAGCCTCGTTGATTGATGTCCCTCCTGCAAAGCCTTCATGAACCTTCTGACGCTGATATGTTCCGTTCCATGATATTCCGGACGGAAGATATTCTCGTCTATGCCTTGTTTCCATAACTCGTAGGCACCATCGTATGCTTTCCCGAGTCTTTGCATGGTTTCGGTGAATGGTTCTCGATAATACTTCTCGAAACCAGATGCCTTAATCTTCTCAAAATCGGGATTGGCGATGTTGGCGAAAGGTGTAAAGCAGGCATGATGGCCGTTTTTGTCTTTCACCGAGGTCAAGACCTCAAACAGGCGCTGCAAATCCTCAGTGGTACAGAGAGTGTCGTAGCCATATCTGGTCTTATCGACAGCAATGCCCGCATCCAATAGGTTTTGGTATGCCTCCTTATCGCCTGTTCTGATGCTGCCATAGTCGTCCACATAGATGACGACGAGTTTTCGCGAAGTCTTCTTGCCGGGGAGGTTCTTGGCAAGGCTTATAAGGTTGGCTTTGTTCATAGATTGATAGTTTTTACAGAAGACCAATCCAAGGTTTCTGTGGCCGTTTTCACGTTCATAAAGTCGAAGTCGGTGAGGAGTTTTTCCAGTTTTCCCATCGACCGTTTATTGCCGAAGTAGTTCTTGAAATAGCGTGGCGAGAGGATTCTTTTCTGCTTGCCGTTGAAGTCGTGGACGTGCATATACATCATGTTGTAATCCTTGTCGTTAACCAAACGTTTCACGGCGGCATAAGGCAGCATGCGGAAGTAGCCGCCCCCCGAATAGGCTATCTTCTTCCCCGCTATTGTAGTCAAGCTGATGGGGAGTTCTTTCAGTGTTATCCCATTATGGGTGATGAGGCAGGGGACATCCTCGGTGAATTCCGGGAAGCCGCCAAAGTCTCTCGCACCAGGGAAGATGGAGCAATCGGTGGTGATGCCATTTTCGGCCAGCACATCAAAAGCCCACACGTTCTCCTTTCCTATGGAAAAGGCAGGAGCACGATAGGCTGTCACCTTGTTTCCCGCTATCTGTTCGATGGAGTCAATGGCACGATGGGTGTCTTCACGCAGTTGGCTTTCGTCCAATTCCCAAAGTTTGTGATGCACATCCGAGTGGCAGCCCACCTCGTGGCCTCTTGCCACGATGTTTTTCACGCCGTAAGGATATTCCCGCGCCACTACACCTAACACAAAGAAGGTAGCTTTAATGTGATGCTCGTCAAGTTTGTCAAGCAGTTCGTTTTGAACCCGGTCAACATCAGGCAGGAAATCCCCTTTCTTGCCACTTTGGGCATAGTTGAACCACTCTTCAGTGTCGAAAGAAAGAATATTCATTTTTATCTCGCAAATATTTTTTTGAATCCAACGGACCACCATGTAATCCAAGTAGAAGCATCGTTCCGATAGATATCTTGGTAAAACACATCATTACCCCAAAACTTAAACCACGAAGGCTTAGCAGTAAATCTGTTTTTTGATTTTAAGAACCACATCAAATCAATGCCTAAATATCTCAAAATCTTTCCGGTGTGGTATTCATAATTCTTTTGAGGAAGCCCTAAGACATCAGAAACGATAATATTGGGGAAATTCACACCAGAAATGGCAGCAGCCCTCAAACTGGCAGGAACACGCGGATTGATTTCGATGATTTTATATTCTCCGCTGTCCTTTCGCTGCAACACATCGAAATCGGCAATACCGACCCAATTCAATTTGCTCAGGCAGTCCTGGCAAATGTTAACAATCTCGTTGTTTTCGACCGATATACAGCAAGAACTGCTTCCTGCCTTAATGGGATGCATCCTGACGATTTTTATCACTGTATGAGACAGGAAATCACCTTTAGCATTTCTGTATAACATTACATTGTAGTAATATTCATCGTTATCAATGAATTCCTGAAGGGTACATGAACCATGCTGTTCTTTCACGCACTCAATTTTCCCTTTCAATTCTTCAAATGAATCTACTTTAACAATACCTCTCGCCCCTGCCGAGACATTTGGCTTTATTAAGGCTGGAAATCCTACTATGGATGCAGCCTCTTCAAGAGGTATTTCATCAAGGCTAACCGTTGTTGGACAAGGAATAAAATTACGCTTACAAAATTCCATGAACACAGACTTGTCAACCACTTTTGACATGGCTCTATAGTCTGGTACTGCACACTTTACCCCGAAGTCGTTTTCTATAGTCTGCTTATTCTTACTTAGATATTCGGCGGAAGCGTCTCCCATAGGAATCACGACGTCTTGCTTGTCATCAGTCAGAACCTTTAGCAAGAAATCTCTGTCATCAATAGAATGCTTATACTTTTTGTCAACAAACTTTGATTTCAAGACCGTATCCAATTCAGCGATTGCCGTGACATAGCATCCGACTTCTTTTAAAGAGCAAGCCGTTGACAGGCCTTGCAAGCCACCACCATAAAGCAGAACCTTAATCATTGCAGTTTGTTTTTATTTAAAAGGCTTCAATAAAAATTTGATTTTTATGTTTTAGATGGCCTAATTTCTTTTTGCAATTTTATCAAACCAGTTTTCATCATGCTTTTTGATTCTTCCGATTAAAAGTGCAGCAACTGAAGAAAGCAAACAAGTCACAACAAAAACAAATGCACAACACAAGTAATCATTTCCTACATAAGGAACTGTAACGTTAAGCATTTTAGCCACAAAAACCATAATGATACCTTTAATCGGGACATGAGTTGCCATGATATAGAAACTGTTTCTTCCAAACCAATAGTGGAATCCCATTATTTTATTAAAAATCTTACATTCCGTTTTAATAGAAGACACAAGTATCGCAAACAAGCCAATGGTAACAATTCCCATAAAGGCATTTATATAAA
This sequence comes from Bacteroidales bacterium, assembly GCA_024400715.1. The sequence goes on from JAKSMH010000083.1 coordinate 3,586, forward strand.
ACAACAACGGGCTTCGGCCTAAAATATCCGACCCAAGTGAAACATGACCATTCCAATGTGCACATATCACCAAAATTGATGTCAATACAAGTATGACACCAATTGCCATCCATTTTTTTCGAACAACAACATTTTGAATTTCATATAATGAATAATGTTTCGTCAAGACATTGCCAACACAATAAAAAATAATTGCTGCAAATGCACTTTCAATACTCCATGGCAATTTAGTCGTAATCGATGACCATGGACCAATTATCAAAAAAATGCCAACAATAGCGCATATTGCACAAATCAGTACATTGATTTTTTCCGGCAATTTGTCAATAAAATAGTACATTGATTCTATAACAAAAAGGCAAGTGACAAACCACAGAGGAACATTATGGACTAAATAGCCTCCATAGCCTTGCGCAATAAACGTCTGCAATAAAGGCATTAGAAAATTCACATCAGCGTGCAAAAACAAATTATAAGAAGCCCATAACAACCATGTCACAAAAGATAGCATAAAATATGGCATTAATAAAGTTTTTGCACGATGTTTCAAGAAACTGGAAAACGTCGGGAACTTATTTCTTTTAAAAGTGAGACCCGAAAGCAAAAAATATAAAGGAATGACATAACTGTGTATTGGAAGAGAAAACCACCCATAATTTGTATGAATATGTCCGCTAACGACTATAAACATACCTAGGCATTTTAATAAATCCAAATAGCCAACACGTTTGAATACAGTTTTATCCTCATTAAAAATTGATGAATTTGTTTCCATAGTTTTATTTCACGTATTTTTCAGCAAGCTTGCTTGTATATAATTTTGAGCTTTCTTTTGAATTATTCCGATAGAACTGTAGCAATTCCGGGTTATCGTATGCTTCCTTGATAAACCCAGAGATTTCATCAATCTGAGTTGTCGTGAACGATTTCCCAATGTCATGCTTATTGACCAACAGTGAGATTTCCGATAATGGGTCTGCCAGACACAATATCGGTTGGCCTAATTTCATCAAGTCGAAAACCTTACTTGGAATGCTTGAACTTCTTCCATTGGGTTTGGTAGCTACGACCGACAGATCTGCACTTGTCAAAGAATATGGCAGCATTTCAAATGTCTGGAAAGGATAGAATAGGCAATTGCTTTCAATTCCGATTTCCTTGGCTTTGTTCTGCAATGCCAGCTTGTTATACCCTTCTCCTATGATAACGGCACAGATGTTCGGATTGTCAATTGATTTAACGGCATCTAACAGACAAGTCAAGTCGTGGTCAAGTCCGATATTTCCTGAATACATGATAATGAACTTGTCCGCGAGTTCCGGATGTTCTTTGATAAATGGATTATCCTTTCTGCCGACACTTACAACAGGCAATGTCGGTGTAGCCCATAGTGACACGACTTCAATTTTCTCAATAGGACAATACTGGGCTATGGTTTCTGCCATACTATTGGTAAGCGTGTAAACATATTGAGCATTTTTATAGAATTTGACATTGTTTTTCGCCCATAATCTATAGATCAATGATTTCTTGCTTGCAAAATTTCCAAGTCCATCAGGATATACATCAAAAATAAGGGTTGAGTATTTGTTCCTGCAGAAATTTGGGACAAATGAGTCAATGGGCGGATTTGATATCAGGAAAAGCTCATATTCCCTATATTTGAAAACACACAGAAATATCAACTTAACCGTTGCCCTAATCCATGAGATCATACGGGTAAATGTACTTCTCATGTTATAACGTGCAATTGGCTGGATTGAGACATTTTCAGACAAACCGAATTTAGGATTAATGTTTTCACCTGTTGCAATAACAACTTTACCGTATTTACCAGACCGTACAAAAGCATTGGCAATCTCAACGGTTAATGATTTTGCATATTGATTTACGATTAATAATTTTCTTGACATTTAATATTATTTTATTCATTTTGTTGAGGCAACTTCGTCAAACAGTTTCACATAATCCTCAAACCTATTCTTTTTGCCAAAACACATTTCCGCGCGTTTTCTACATCCTGCACTATAGGCTTCCTTGCGATTGGCCAAATTTTCGATGGATAGTTTCAGCTGCTGGAGATTGCCTTGCTCAACAGGCATTCCCGCCTGTTTCATCCTTTCAAACGATTCAAGAGACGACATCCTCACGCTTCCCCAGTCGTCGCTTTCGATGACAATGATGTGGCGGTTTGTGCGCCACCCCGGTATATTGCTTGCGTTGACACGCAAGGCTGATTTTAATCCACCTGTGCACATATTTTATTTGTTAATTTATCAAATACCCATAACCTTGTTTTTACTCACTTTTCAGGGA
>JAKSMH010000084.1 GCA_024400715.1 Bacteroidales bacterium
AGAAATATTTTCAGAACCCGCGGCAAATTGCACCCTAAAACGCACATTATGCGTGTTTTGCGTATTTGTTGTTGAAGTCGTTGTCGTTTGTGATGTTGCCGCGGCAGGGGTGGCATTGGTTTCGGTTTGTTTTGGTGTCGCGACCTTATCTTTTTCAGTGGAAGCGTTTGGCGAAGTTTTTTGCTCATTTTTCACAGGTTCCGCAGCCACATCTGGGTCGGTGGATGGCTGTGGTACGCGAGACGGTTCGGCTGCCACGGCATCATCCGTGATACCACGAAGGTGGGAAGGTTCCGCCGCCACACCATCGTCAACGGTTTTGGCTTGCGGCACTTGGGTTGAAGTGGCATTCGGCAATGGCAAACCTGCTTTTTGGGTTCCATCCAAGGCATTACGATAGTCCACGAAGGCATTGTAAATGGAAACCGCCATCAGATCCTGTGAAGAAGGTTTAATCATAAATTCTTCTTCGGTGGGATTACTCAAAAAGCCCAATTCCACTATAATGCTGGGCATAGCCACTTTGTAAAGCACCCAGAAACCGCCGGGCTTGACCGTTCTATCGGCAAAATGGGTGGATCTGACCAAATTTTTCTGCACTTTATCAGCCAAAAGAATAGAATGGTTCATATAAGCCGATGTATGAAGCGAGAAAATGACATTGGCTTCGGGAGAATTGGGATTAAAGCCGTCATAGTTGTTCTCGAAATTCTTTTCCTTGAGAATGGCGGCGTTTTCCTTACGAACGACTTCCGTGTTGGCACCCGTCTTCGCCAAGCCCATCACCCATGTTTCGACACCGTGGGCAGTATGGTTTTCCTCTGCGTTACAGTGGATGGAAATAAACAAATCCGCATGGTTGTTGTTGGCAATCACGGCACGCTTATAAACTTCCACAAACACATCCGTCTTTCGGGTATAAATCACCTGGACATCATCATAATTGTCACTGATTAACTTACCTAATTTTAATGCAACATTCAGATTGACAGTTTTTTCCTGTATCTTTTTCCCTAAGCATCCGGGATCTTACACACCATGACCGGCATCAATGACAATCTTGAATTTCTTGTCTTTTTGTTGACAAAAAGCCATTGTGTTAAAAAAAGTGAAAGCGAGAAACAATAAAAAGAGAGATTTTATGTTCATAAGTAAAAATATTTAGTTATCTTTGTATCTTTTAAAAAGCAAAAATATTATAAATAGATAAATTAATAGTTACTTGGCAAAAAAATTATACACAATCTATTTTTCATATTTATTATGCTTTAGCATCGTGCTAATATTCAGCATAATAAACAATTGTGTATATTCACAGGTAGCTGATTCGAGTAAAATTTCGGACAAACTTTATATTTCCGTCGATTCAACTTTCCAAGTTTCGGAGAATGCAAAAACAGACACGATTTCTGCGGACAGCACCCGAATCGACAGCATCCTGCCCAAGAAAAGGATTTCGCAAAGCGGTTTGGAGCACATTGTCGATTACGATGCCAAAGACTCCATCCATTTCAGCATCAAAAACAAAGTAGCCTATTTGTTCAACGATGCCTACGTGGTTTACGAGGACATGAGTCTGTATGCCTACTACATCGAAATTGACTTTGCGCACAACGAGTTATACGCCAGCGGTGCCATAGACGAAAACGGCCATATCGTGGGAAGTCCTATTTTGAAACAGGGCGACGGAGAATACCGAGCCCAGGAAATCAAGTATAATTTTGAAACCAAGAAAGGTAAAATATCGCACGTCATCACCGAAGAAGGCGAAGGTTTCATTCACGGCGAGCAAATCAAGAAATTAGCCGACAACACCACCTACATCAAAAAAGGGAAATATACCACTTGTGAATTGGAGGATCCTCACTTTGAAATCTCCTTCACCAAGGCCAAAGTCCTTCCCGACGACAAGATTCTGATGGGTCCCGCCTACGTTAGCTTTGCTGATGTTCCGGTCCCCTTGGCCATTCCTTTCGGCTTGTTCCCCTTAAAAAAAGGAAGAAGTTCGGGTCTGATTATGCCGACCATTGGTGAAACCCAGAGTTTGGGTTTTTACTTGCAGAATATCGGTTACTACTTTGGCATCAGCGACAATTTCGACCTGCTCCTCGCCGGCGATATTTACACCCGTGGTAGTTGGGCCCTCAAAGCCGAATCAAATTACATTTTCCGCTACAAATGCGCAGGTAAGGTCCGCGTGGAATATGGACAGAAATATATCGGCGAAAAGCTCATTGACTCAAGCTATTACCATACCAACGACTTCAAAATCTACTGGGACCACAAACAAGACGTCAAATCGCATCCCTACACTCGTTTTTCGGCGCACATCGACATCGTGAGCAGCAATTACAACAAATACAACTTATCCAGCGTAAACGACTATTTATCAAACCAATACTCATCCTCTATCAACTTTTCCACCAGCGCCAAGGGCATTTTCTACTTGGATGCCGCCATTTCCTATTCACAAAACACGCAAACCAAATTGGTGGACTTGAAATTGCCATCCCTGAATATGTCGGTTACACAATTTTATCCTTTCAGAAAGAAAAACAAATCGGGAGCGTTGAAATGGTATGACAACATCGCTATGAAATGGAGTACCGAAATGACCTCGCAAATCAACGCCACCGACAGTCTGTTCTTCAAGAAAGAAACGTGGAAAGACATTGCCTTGGGTATCAAACACAACATCCCCATCACCATCCCCATAAAAATCGCCAAACTCATCAACTGGAACACCAACGTCAACTTCACGGAAAGATGGTATCTTCAGCGTTTCGGTAAGGTTTTCGTGACCGACACGGTGGGCGAGAATATCATTGGAAGCACCCAAAACCAATTTCAACGCGGTTTTTATGCCTTGCACGATTTGAATCTCAGCACCGCCCTGACCACCAAGATTTACTTTATGTATCAGTTTAAGAAAGGCGGATTGAATGCCATCAGACACGTCATCACCCCGAACTTGAATTTCACCTATAGTCCCAATTTCAACAAAAACACCATCGGAAGCTATTTCAACACCGTTACCGGCGAATACGTCAACTATTCCTATTACGACAATTCCATTTACGGAAGTGCCAACGGACAAACCCGGGCTTTGGCGCAGTTGTCTTTCGACAACAACATCGAAATCAAGGTTCGCTCAAAGAAAGACACCATCACGGGGATGAAAAAAATCACCATTTTTGACAACATCCAGATTTCGATGGGTTATGATTTTGCTGCGGACTCTCTCAGGTGGCAGCCGTTACGCATTTCGGGACGAAGCACGATTTGGAAGCAACTCAACATCACCTTCAGCTTATCCTTTGACCCCTATATCATCGAGAACGGCGTAAGGGTGAACAAAACCGAACTCAAAACCAACAAGCGACTGCTTCGTTTTTCCAACGCCAATGTCAACGTCGGCTTGAACTTGGTCATCAACAAGGATTTATTCAAAGGAAAGCAAAAGGAAGACAAAAACACCACCGACCAACAGATCAAGAACAACGAATCCGTATTGGACCAGAATCTGCAGGGAATGCCCAACACACGACCTGACTTCAACAACCCCTGGTCGCTCACCCTCAACTACACCTTCGCCTACACCACCAACGACAACTACGGTTACTATATGATTTACCAGCCAGACCACAGCGTCAAGCCCTACACCCATAGATTTGTGCAAACCCTGAATGTAATCGGGGAATTCAGCATTACCAAAAAATGGAAAATCGGATTTACAACCGGCTACGATTTCGTGCAAAAAGAAATGTCCTATACGTCCATTGACATTTACAGAGACTTACACTGCTGGGAAATGCGTTTCAACTGGATACCTTTCGGCTATAGAAAAGGATGGAGTTTCACCATCAACATCAAGGCATCGGTATTGAAAGACGTTAAATACGAAATGAAGAAAGACTTCCGAGATAATTTATACTAAAAAAATCACATTCGCACCCAAGATTTCACCAATTAATTACGTTATAGATAATGAACAAGATGACGCAGGAGGAGGTTCGGCAGTTGATTGAAGGCTGTAACAAAGGCAAACGCCTGGCCCAACATCGTTTGTTTAAAACCTACTACGGTCTGATGTTCTCTGTCTGTATGCGCTACGCCAACAACTACGAAGACGCGCAGGATATGGTCAACGAGGGCTTTGTCAAGATTTTTGCGGGCCTCAAAACCTACGAAGCGTCAGGGTCGTTTGAGGCGTGGATGAAAACGGTGATGGTCAATGCGGCCCTCGACTATCTCAGGAAATACCGCACGCCTGCCGACTTAATCCAATACGACGACATCACAGACGACGTTCTTAACGATTATAGCGAAAACGAGGCACTCAACAAAATCTCCACCGACGAACTACTACAACTCATCCAGCAACTTCCCCTAATGAGCCGCACAGTCTTTAATATGTATGTATTTGAAGATATGTCTCATACGGAAATAGCGAAAACACTCAATATCAAGGAAGGCACCTCGCATTGGCATCTCAATTTCGCCAGAACCAAATTAAAAGAAGCAATCAACAAAGTCAACCACGATGAATCAGTTTGACCAAGACATAAAGGAAAAAATAAACACGAAGCAATATCCATACAAGGAACAGTATTGGAAAACGTACAAAAAGCACAGCGGAATGTCCTTACTCGGCACGGGAGCCAAAGTGGCCGTTTTCGGCTTTATGGGCGCCGTCCTATTCAGCACTGCCCTATTCTTTGCGCTGCGCCCGAATGGAAATGATGCCATTTTCACCACCCCGAACCCGGAGATATTGGTTGAAGAAATTGTCACCGACAGCACTTGCAACACTGAAATCCCAATTGTCGAATCACCTAAAGTAAAAAATGAGCAAACTTCTATATTGAACAGAATATCAAACAATAACGATAAAAATGACGTATTAATCAACGTTCCCGCCTTTTCGGAAGAAGCCGTTACCAAACCTTTGCCATCCTCAAAACCAATGGTCAAGCCCATCAATTATGGCAAACCGTTACAAATTTTGGTGGACACTATTTCCTCCAACGAGTTCCCTGACTACAAGGCAAAGCCCGCCGATGAACTTTTCTAAATCCACATTCGCCAGTCAATGAACACCACCCCATTGCTGATTTTTTCAACATGCAAAGGTTGATATTTTTGTTACAAGCTTATTGTAAACATTGAAAATATCACTACTATTTGCAATAGACTATATATATTCATATAGTCATAAAATTATAATTTTGGGGAAAATGAAACGTTTAAGTACATTATTTTTATCGCTTGTACTTGTCGCATTTACAGGCACTTCTTGCAAAAAAAATTAGAAGGCAATTTCAATCCCAAGAAAAAAATTTCATCCGTCATCGTGTCACAGGACGGTTATTTTTCTTTTTGCCCAACGAAATTGCGAATAGCCTTAGCAAGTCTATTCGCAATACTAAAAACACAACTGAAATTTCATATACATTAATTTACGACAACAACAAAAACATTTCAGAAATACGTTCCCAATCAATGGTTTACGAATTCAAGTACGACAACAAACGCAATCCATTCTCGGTTTTTTATAACGCATTTGATTTCGAAATCGATTATTTTTCACTGCAATATGACCGTACATTCAATTTCATAAACACCAACAACATTGTGGAATGCACAATGTCAGTGCCATCAAGTAGCGGTCAAATTGCCCCTGTTGTCATCAAATATGAATATACTTATTCTGACGACTATCCTACCTCTCAAATTATAACAGACGAACATAACGGGACTGTCATCAAAACCACTATACTTATTTATAAAATTTGCAATTTTTATAGTAAAAAAGGCGGTTATCACACCGCCTTTTTTGTGTCGTTTTTTGAACAAATCTATGTTTATATTTGTTTTTTGTAAAAA
>JAKSMH010000085.1 GCA_024400715.1 Bacteroidales bacterium
GGTTGTGGTGATATAACTCGGTGACTTTTTTGTTTTATTCGTAGATGTGTAGGACAAAAATCAAACCCAACTTTAGTTTTATGAAAAAACGGGCGTTTGATATATTTCTCTGGGACATGCTTATTTGAAATCAATAAACACCACATATTATGAATAAATTTTCAAAAACGTTTTTTGTAATTTTGTTTGTTTTGGGCTCAGGCAGCTGTATCGCACAACCACGTGCCCGCGTTGACGAACGCTTCGAGCTGACAGGTGTCGTTTTCAGCTTGATAGAGGAGGATGCCTATCGCCAACTATGTTCTGTAAATTATCTGAATGATATTGAAGAATACTTCGCCAAATACAAAAATCATGAATTAATCCAATTCGTCAATCAAAAAATCAACGACAATTTTTACTTAGATTTTCCTTGTACGTTAGCAGCCGATATTGAAATCACACCTAACGGAATTGTCTTTACCCATCAATGGAAAACCTATTATGACGATTACACGGTGTATTCAGATGTGGAAACATGGACTAAAACCGAGATGGACGAATATTTGCGATTACTCAATAAATTCTACAAAGACACCAAATTTCATAGATTTTTCGTTTCACATAAGGATTTTTATTCAGCTGCAGAAGATGCTTATCAAGAAATAACGAACAAAATTGATACGACCTGGTTCTTGAACTTTTTCGGAAAACCATACGCAATGGAAAACATTTGGATTGTTCCTGCCTTGGGTGGGAACAATTTTGGATTTAGAAGGATTGACTCTTCTGGAAAAGAATATAATAACTGCATTATAAGTTGTACCCGAATCAATGAGAAAGGGAAACCATTTTTTAATACCAATGATTTCAAACTTCTCATTCATGAAAGTTGCCACAACTATACGCAACCCTTATGGGAAAAATACTATAAACAATGTGAGGATATATGCGACACCATATATTCATTTTTAGGTGATATATTGGTTGAAAACCATTACGGTTCTCCTTCTTCAACCATTTTTGAAGGAATGAACCGCCTTTATGAATATTGCTACTATAAGGATCATAATACCTTGGAGAATGAATTTTTTACCTTAGACTGCTCCTTAAAAGACGCTGCTTCACAAGGTTTTCCTTGGTTAATCGAAGCTATGACGTTTCTGGACAACTTCGATAAAAATAGAAATGTATATGAAAATTGCGAAGCATTCGTTCCTGATTTAATCCAATTCCTACACAACGTTGCAAGGAATATGGCAGAGTACTACTATCCTAAAATTCATGAATTGGCACCCCTAATCATCAACACTTTCCCCGCCCAAAACTCCGTAGTCAACACCAATATAGGAACTATAATGTTCAAATTTTCACAACCTATAAAAAGCATTTTAGAATTTGAAGACGTAAATGGAAATTTATCTTGGGATGACGTAAATTTCTCTATGACGGATGAGAACACACACTGTTTAACATTGAAAGGACCACTCAAACCGCATACACAATACAAAATTGTCATCTATGGGTTGACTGAATCCTGCCATTGCACCACTAGGGATTTCAAACTGTTTTTTGAAACGAAATAACAAACAACGAAACATGAAAACTAACGACAAAATAAAGGTTTCCAGATATACCTTCACTATAAAAGATAGAAATCAATTTTATCTGTACAATACCTTATCGAATGCCTTAATTGAAGTGGATGAAGCATTGTTCAATTTTATTAATCATCGTAAAGGACTTAATGATGACATTGGCCATCGTCTGGATGACAAAATGCTTTCTTCTCTGATGGAATCGAAATTCATTACTGAAAATGATGAGGATGATTTTCTTACATACAAATCCAATATCCTTTCTTTAAGGAACGAAAAGCATTGTGCCATTCTTACCATTGCCCCCACCATGGACTGTTGCTTTAACTGCCACTATTGCTTTGAAAAAACTCAACACATACTCCCTATTCCCTATTACCTATTACTTATTCCCTAAAACAGGTGCCCCCCGCAGGGACATCGCCAAAGGAACTACCAACTCTAAGTACGATGTTCCCTGCTAAAAAGCACCCAGGTCGCATATATCGTGATGTTTGTAACACGATGGCACAAGAAATCATGTACAAAAATACAACTTTTTTCTGTACGGATGACAAAACCGTAAGTGCCGAGCAAACTGCCGGCACGCCCCGCGGTGGAAGGGGGGAGTATATATTTTTAATTTTGAGAAAGATGAAAATCATAAAAGAAATAGAAAAAAGCAGATTATCAGAAAGTAATATGAATGCCATTAATGGTGGCATTCAGGTAGGTGAAAATTGCAGCGAAAATGTTATTTATAGATCTTGTGCAAGTTTAGATGGAAAAAATTTTGAAGTTACAGATTGCTATAATAAATTATCTTGCCCAGCATCATATTTCGCATGTTCTGGACCAGATTCCTACAGAACATGTTCTACCACAACTAAATTTGAAGAACGACACTAATTAAAAGTATCTAGGGTGCCTAAGCTTGACACCCTGAATTAATATTTTTTCAACTTAAACATTTTAACATTATGACTTCTTTCCTCAAACCTTTGCTTATTTCATTGGCAATTTTTTTGATTACCAATGATATATTGGCCCAATCATTAGGGCATGTTGATGAACGTTTCGAACTGACAAGCATTGTGTTCCGATTAACCGACGATGTGGCATTTGTCCATTCCAATCCCGATGCTTACATTAAGGATATTGATGATTATTTCTCCAAATACAAAGAGCACGAACTGATTGAATACGTCAAAAAGACAATGTATTCAAAATCCATATTGGATATTTCTTTGCCAGCAAGTTTTGCCAGCGACATAAAGATAACCCCCAAAGGCATTGTCTGGGATGACGAGTGGCTGAAAACATTTGATCCTTACGACACGCTTCTTACAAACCGAATCTGGACCCAGGCTGAACTGAAAGAATATCTTCGTTTGCTGAACAAGTTTTATAAAGATACTCGTTTTCATCAGTTCTTTGTGAATCACAAAGACTTTTATAAAAGCATCGAGGATAGTTTCATATCAATTGAGGAAAGTATTGACACTGCTTGGTTCAATAATTTCTTCGGAACGTCATTTAACATGGAAAACATTTGGATTGTGCCAACAAATGGTGATTTTAACTTTGCAGTCCTCAAAAAAGACCATTATGGGAATAATCACAACAACTGCGCCGTTTCCTGCGTTAAAACTGACACTTTAGGGAATCCCTATTTGCACGAATCTATCTTCAATACGCTGATACACGAAATTTGCCACAACTATACCAATCCCATTTGCGAACGTCATGAAGCTGAATTCCAAGCCGTATGCGACACCCTATATACCTACGTCTCAAAGCCATTAATCAGAGAATATTATGGAGGTTCACTATCAATTATATATGAAGGATTCAATAGATTATGTGAATTTGCCTATTTCAAGAGTCATCATTTGTGGTCTGACGAGCTTTTACATGAAAAAAGCATAGGAAATATACACAGAGGATTCTTTTGGTTTGAGGATATGCAGCGTTTTTTGGACGTGTTTTTCCAAAACCGGGATAAATTCAAAACCTTTGAAGGCTTTCTTCCTGAACTCAAAGCGTTTTTAGAACGTTCCACAGAACTGATGCCACATTATTACTGTCCTAAGTACGACTTGATTAGACCTCAAGTCGTTGCCACGTATCCAGCATACAATGCCGTGGTTGATACCAACCTGAAGTCTATCACGATACAGTTCTCGAAACCCATGCAGCGAATCGATGCCAGAGATATTGTTGATGACAAAAATATTTCACCATTACCTAAGGGAAGGACATACTGGGAAAACGACTACACCTATGTTGTTTCATGGAGTGGAAATCTAAAAGCACACACCAAGTATGGATTTAGAGTTGACCACTGGTTTGCCGATTCAATTGATCATTATGGAAGCATACCCTACGACTTGATTTTTGAAACAAAATAACAAATGCCAAACATGAAAACTAACGACAAAATAAAGGTTTCCAGATATACCTTCACTATAAAAGATAGAAATCAATTTTATCTGTACAATACCTTATCAAATGCCCTGCTTGAAGTTGATGAAGAATTGTTCGCTTTCATTAATCATCATAAAGAACTTAGTGATAATATTGGACATCGTCTGGACGATAAAATCGTTTCTTCGCTGATGGAATCGAAATTCATTACCGAAAATGATGAGGATGATTTTCTTACATACAAATCCAATATTCTTTCTTTAAGGAACGAAAAGCATTGTGCCATTCTTACCATTGCCCCCACTATGGATTGTTGCTTTAACTGCCACTATTGCTTTGAAAAGTCTAAGCGTCCTAGTTATATGTCTGAAGATGTGATGAAAGGCATCGTTAAATTCCTCGCCAATATTGAAAATCTCAAATTGTTGAAAATTACGTGGTTTGGTGGGGAACCGCTCATGGCAGTTCCAGAAATGGAAAAACTGTATAGAAAATTGCGGCGTAATTTTAAAGACGTGCATTTCTTTTCTAACATCATCACTTCTGGTTATCATTTGAATGAGCAAAATATTAGAAGCTTACAAAAAATGAAAGTGTCACACATTCAAATCACACTTGACGGTTTGAAGGAGACCCACAACAGAATCAAGTTTACAGAAGGTTGCGATGATGCTTTCTCTACTGTCCTTGACAATATAGAAAGAACGTGCGAACTGGCTCCAGAAATCCGCATTGTGGTTAGAACCAATCTTACAAAAAGCAATGCGCACGAATATCAAGAACTGCAACAAACGATTCTTTCCCGTTTCGCTGGTAAGAATGTTCATATTGCCCCCGCTTTTGTGATGAATCGTAGCGATTGTAGCAATATTCATGATTCGAATCTGTTTTCTGCCAAAGAATATCCTGAATACATCTTGGGCTTGGCTGAAAGAGGTATAGATTCTCCTCAAATCAGATATCCTGACAAGATTTTCACCGAATGTGCCATCAGAAATCCGTATTCCCTTTCATTTGACCCAGAAGGGAACGTTTATAAGTGTTGGGAACATATCGGTGAATTTAAATACGCTATTGGGAAAATTTCAAAAAATGGTAAGATTGAGAAGGTTAATAGCATACTCCTTAACCGGCATCTCTACGGAGCAGACCCTCTAGACGATCGTGTTTGTCGCAAATGCCCATATCTACCAATTTGCGGCGGCGGTTGCCCAATACAACGTGTGGAAAATGCTTTCAATAACGGTAAAAATATTTGTTGCACATACTACAAAGGACACATTGATGAGTTTATCCTTGAACATATTCGGAGAAAGGAAGCGATGGAAAATAGGTAATAGGTAATAAGTAATAGGTAATAATGAGGAAGTTTTCGTTTTATCGGCAGTTGGATGCGATGGACTGCGGGCCGACGTGCCTGCGGATAATTTTTCTTCCAAAACGACGTGAAAATGGGGTGTTTTTCGTCCAGTTTTCGTCCATAATCCGTTTATAATCATTTTTTTCAAGGCAAATGTATGAAAAAAAACAAGGTGAAACGACAAAAATTTTCGGTCTCGTAAAACATTGCCACATTGTTCGTTAGGACGAAAACTGGACGAAAAGTTGACGAAAACTGGACGAACTTTGACGATTTTTCTCATACAACGCGGTGACTTTTTTGTTTTATTTGTAAATTTGTAAGAAAAAAATCAAACCAAACTTTTGTTTTATGAAAAAAATCAGCTTTGCATTTGTGTTGGCATTTTTGTTGCTTTGTCTCTGTCGGTGTGCCAAGCCGGTGGAACACGTCCATTCAGACAATCAGGGAATTTACTCCGGCAGCCAATATTACAGAAACAATTAACAGCGGAAATATGAACCGAT
>JAKSMH010000086.1 GCA_024400715.1 Bacteroidales bacterium
CCATTCCAGTTTCGGTGTTGGTATTGTTTTTTGAGCTGAACATCCACCGAAATGTATCGTTGATTTTGATAATCAAATTTGTCGCTCTTGTAGGAGTGGTCTCTCTGATTTTATCCATTTACCTTTTATACTTTGACGAATAATGACACCCATTGGTTTAAAATTTAAAATAATAGTCGGGCAGTCTGCCCGACTATCAAAATAGCATGTTCCAACTAATTGTTCAAAGCCTCAGCACCGCTTACGATTTCAATCAATTCGTTGGTAATAGCGGATTGACGTGCGTTGTTGTACTTAATGCGCAATTCTTTCAGCATTTCATTGGCATTATCCGTTGCCTTTGACATAGAAGTCATACGGGCACCGTGTTCTGACGCGATAGAATCGATGAGCATTTTGTACAATTGTAGTTTAAGGATTCGTGGAGTCAGGGTTTTGAAAAGTTCCTCTTTTGAAGGTTCGAAAATATAGTCGTTTTTCAACGTTTTTTCTCCCGTTTCCATTTGAGGAACGATGGGCAAAAATTGCTCAACCACCAACTTTTGCGTGGCGGCATTGACAAACTGGTTATAGACCACGTCAATGCGGTCAATTTCCTTTTTGGCGAACTTATCCATCAATGTCTCCGCAATGGCTGTCAATTCCGAAAATTCGGGATTATTGAGCAGTTGTTCATTATAAAGCATTACAGGATAAAGTTTTCCAAGTTGCTCTTTTCCCTTTTTACCGAGACAGATCAATTGCAGGTTATTGGATTTCCACTGCTTTTCGTATTTCGCCTTAATCAGTTTGATGGTCTCCTTAACGACCGAGGAATTAAAACCTCCGCACAAACCCTTATTGGAAGTGATGGCAATCACCACCACCCTATTGGGTTCCCGCGAGTCGCAAAGCGGCATATCGTCCACATCGCCGGCGGCATCGGAAATATTCTGCATAATCTCACTCAACTTGGTGGAATAAGGACGCAGATTGATGATGGCCTGCTGGGCACGGCGAAATTTCGCAGCCGAAACCAGTTTCATCGCGCTGGTAACCTTCTCGGTTGATTCAATCGAGGAAATTCGGATTCGGATTTCTTTAAGATTTCCCATAGATTATTTTTCGTATTTTTTGCGGACTTCCATACAAACTTCAGTCAAAGTATTCATAATAGCGTCATCAATCTTACCACTTCGCAAAGTATCCAAGACATCTTGACGTTGTTCGTGCATCGTTTGTATGAAATCTGTCTCGAAGTTTCTGATTCTGTTTGTCGGCACCTTTTGCAGCAAACCCTTCACACCACAGAAAATGATAGCGATTTGTTCTTCCACCTTCAATGGAGAATATTGCGGTTGCTTCAGGATTTCCACGTTTCGGGCACCCTTGTCCAACACGTTTTGCGTTGACTGGTCAACATCGGAACCAAATTTGGTAAAGGATTCCAATTCACGGAACTGTGCCTGGTCAAGTTTCAAAGTACCAGCGACTTTCTTCATAGACTTGATTTGGGCGTTACCACCTACACGGGAAACGGAAATACCCACGTTGATAGCGGGGCGAACACCGGCATTGAACAAACTGGTTTCCAAGAAAATCTGACCATCCGTAATAGAAATCACGTTGGTTGGGATATAGGCGGAAACGTCACCTGCCTGCGTTTCGATGATAGGAAGAGCCGTCAACGAACCACCACCCTTGACAATCGGTTTCAGACTTTCGGGAAGGTCGTTCATCTTAGCCGCAATTTCATCAGATTCGATAATCTTAGCCGCTCTCTCCAACAATCTTGAGTGAAGGTAGAACACGTCACCAGGATAAGCTTCACGTCCAGGTGGACGACGGAGCAACAATGAAACTTCACGGTAAGCCACAGCCTGCTTTGACAAGTCGTCATAAATAATCAAGGCCGGACGTCCGGTATCTCTAAAATATTCGCCGATAGCTGCACCGGCAAACGGAGCGTAGAACTGCATAGCGGCGGGATCGGAAGCTGTAGCGGTAACCACCACTGTATAAGGCATCGCGCCTCTTTCCGTCAAAGTCTTGACGATAGCGGCCACGGAAGAACCCTTTTGTCCTACAGCCACATAAATACAATAGATAGGTTCGCCTTTTTCGTAAAATTCCTTTTGATTGATAATCGTATCGATGGCAATAGCTGTCTTACCCGTTTGACGGTCACCGATAATCAACTCACGCTGACCACGGCCGATAGGAATCATAGCGTCAACAGCCTTGATACCCGTCTGCAACGGTTCCTTAACCGGTTGACGAAAAATAACGCCGGGGGCCTTACGTTCGATAGGCATTTCATAAAGAGGACCTTCAATCTTGCCTTTACCGTCAATAGGTTCACCCAAGGTGTTGATAACACGACCCAGCAAGCCCTCACCGACATTGATAGAGGCAATTTTGCCCGTACGCTTACAGATATCACCTTCGTTAAGTTTTTGTGCATCTCCAAGGAGTACCACACCCACATTATCTTCTTCCAGATTCAAAACGATACCCATAATCGTCGTGCCTTCCTGGGTTTGGAAGGAAACCAACTCACCTGAGCAAGCGTTATAGAGTCCATAGACACGTGCGATGCCGTCGCCGACAACCAACACTGTACCCATCTCCTCCAGTTCCGACTTGGCATCGTAGTTCTGTAGTTGCTGCCGCAAAATCGCGGTTACTTCTGATGGTTTAATTTCTGACATTGTACTGTATTTTTGTTATTACTTTATTAGCTATTAGAATGCAGCTTGGTAAACGTTGTGCGAGAATTCATCACGCAACTTGTTGATGCTCGACAAAATGCTGGCATCAAAGAGCGTATCCTCAATCTGAATTTTCAAGCCACCTATAATCTTGTCATCCAGAATCTGTTGGAGTTCGATCGTTGAATGGGTTTCTTCTTCCAACATTTTCTTTATCGCATTGGCAAGAGCCGGTGACAGCGGCTGAACTGTCGTGACAAAAGCAACCTGAATATGATTGTATTTGTTATACAAATTAACATATTCATCACATATCGTGATTAACGCGGGTTCTCTTTTCTTCTTGATTATCAAAGAAAGAAATCCGAAAGTCGTATCACTCAGTTTATTGCCAAAAACGCCGGCAAAAACATCATTCTTCTTATCAGGAAAAATGACAGGACTTTCAATCACCACTTTCAACTCATAATTTTCCTTCAAAACCGATTTAACCAAAGCCAAATCTTCCTTTACTTTTTCAATTTGATCCTTTTCCTTGGCAAATTCAAAAAGTGCTTTGGCATATCTGGTCGCTAATTTTGAACTATTCATATATATAACTTTTAAAAGATACCTTCTCTAATCAAATCATGAATATGGATGACGCCAAGGTATTCGTCTTGTTCGTTCACCACAAACAGATTCGTAATATTTTTCTGTTTCATCAAGTTTAGGGCATCCAACGCCAATGCATCGGCACGGATGGTCTTAGGATTGGGAGTCATCACATCTTTGGCGGTCAAATGGGCATAATCTGGATTTTTCTCCAACATACGTCGCAAATCGCCATCGGTAATAGCGCCAATCACTTTATTTTCCACGGTTACTGCCGTAACACCCAAGCACTTTCCTGATATTTCCAAGATTACGCGAGGCATAGCCGCATCGGGTGAAACCAAGGGGACATCGTTGAACTTATACAAGTCCGCCACCTTTAGGTACAGGCGTTTTCCTAAGATTCCGCCAGGATGGAATCGGGCAAAATCATTGGAAGTAAAACCACGCAATTCTATCAGGCAACTGGCGAGGGCATCGCCCAATGCCAATTGTGCGGTCGAACTGCAGGTTGGTGCCAGATTATTGGGGCAGGCCTCTTTATCCACTGAGCAATTCAGCACATAATCGGCTTCGGAAGCCAAAAACGAATTGGCATTTCCCACTAACGCAATTAATGGGGTTCCACTTTGTTTCAGGAATGGAATCAGCACTGAGATTTCGGGCGTGTTACCACTTTTCGAAATGCATACGACCACGTCGTCATGCTGAATGATTCCCAAATCGCCATGGATAGCATCCGCCGCGTGCATATAAATTGCAGGCGTACCCGTTGAATTCAAGGTGGCCACGATTTTTTGAGCGATGATGGCACTTTTGCCAATCCCCGTCACAATGACGCGTCCCTTGGAATTAAGGATTACTTCGAGACAGCGCACAAAATCATCGTCAATGTACTGCTGAAGGTTCAGCAGCGCATCCGACTCCATTTGGAGCACCTTTTTCGCCGTCTCTATAATTCCTCTATCCATTATCAATTACTTTCTATGTCTTTTCTTACGATCCAAGTCTTGTGGTTCCAATGCCATTTGGTTGCCAGCCAACAAGGAGGCCACACCACCAACATTATGTCTTTCCGCCTGACATTCAGGACATTGACATTCTTCGTGATATTCACGCGGTTCCGTATAGGTGGTAATAACACCCTCGAAGTTACGCAAGATAACCTTTTTAGGACTTTGAGAGATGACGTAATTCGGCATCACAGGAGTCTTGCCGCCGCCACCAGGAGCGTCCACCACGAAAGTAGGAACAGCATAACCTGACGTATGACCGCGCAGGAATTCGATGATTTCGATACCCTTTGAAACGGGAGTACGGAAATGTTCCAGACCCATTGACAAGTCGCATTGGTAAATGTAGTAAGGACGTACACGCATTTTCACCAAACCCTGAACCAGCTTTTTCATCACGTAAGGACAATCGTTCACGCCACGCAGCAACACGGACTGGTTGCCCAATGGGATACCGGCATTGGCCAACTTGGCGCAGGCGGCAGCTGATTCTTCCGTAAATTCATTAGGGTGATTGAAATGGGTGTTCAACCAAATCGGATGATATTTCTTCAACATATTCACCAAGTCGTCGGTAATACGCTGAGGGCAAACAACCGGCGTACGTGAACCCAGACGGATAATTTCCACGTGAGGGATAGCACGCAAACGCTGGATAATGGATTCCAACATTTTATCGCTAACCATCAAGGCATCGCCACCTGACAAAAGCACGTCGCGAACTTGAGGAGTCTTAGCGATATAGTCAATTGCCTTTTGAATTCTTTCTGAAGGAGACTCACAGTCGTTTTGTCCGGCAAATCTACGACGGGTGCAGTGACGGCAATACATTGAGCACATATCCGTGATGAGGAAGAGCACTCTGTCGGGATAACGATGGGTTAAACCAGGAACCGGAGAGTCTTCGTCTTCGTGCAACGGATCAAGCAAATCGGCTGGCGACTGATGAGTTTCAGCAATAGTAGGGATGGCCTGACGACGAATGGGGCAATGACGATCGGTAGGATCTATCAAGCTCAAATAATACGGAGTGATAGCCATTCTAAGGGTTTTCAACGATTGGGCAACACCTTCTTCCTCTTCAGCTGAAAGATTTACGTATTTCTTCAGTTCATCGAGGGTCTCGATTCTGTTTCTTACCTGCCATTTCCAGTCGTTCCACTGTTCGTCGGTAACGTTGGGGAAAAATTCTTTTCGTCTGCTTGCCATAGTTTTGATTTTAAGCGTTTTATATTTATGTTTATTTTAGATACATTAATAAGCGTGCAAAGATACAAAAATTATTTGAATTATTTGTATTTTTGCTGTCCGAAAAAAATAAAACTCATCATCAATGAACACCTCTATCAGCATTTGGGAAATCGTGATGCTTTTATGCTTCGCCTGCAGCTGGCCTGTTTCCATCATCAAATCAATACGAACCAAGATTGTCATCGGGAAAAGCCCCCTGTTTATGATGATTATCATCATCGGCTACATTTTTGGCATCATCCACAAAATCCTCAACTACTACGATGCCG
>JAKSMH010000087.1 GCA_024400715.1 Bacteroidales bacterium
TGACGGCGATGACTTCGATGCCGGAATCTTTCAGGAAATTGATGATTTCGACCAGGTTGGAATGGCGGCAGATGGGAATTTTGTGGAGGGCGCCGGCAGAACTTTTCACCGCGTCTTCATTGAGTTGGGCGCCGCCCTTGAGCGGGAGGATGATGGCATCCACGCCGGCGCATTCCGCCGAACGGGCAATGGCACCGATGTTGCGGACATCGGTGATTTTGTCGAGCATCAGCAGAAACGGGACTTTCCCGTTTTCGTAAATGGAAGGAACAATGTCGTAAATGCTTTGGTATTCGATAGACGACATAAAGGCAACCACGCCCTGGTGGTTTCCGCGGGTGAACTTGTTCAGTTTTTCGGCCGGAACATATTGAAAGGGTACTTTGTTTTGTCGAACGTGATAGAAAAGGTCTTTGAAGAGTTCTCCCTGTAAACCTTTCTGTAATAATACCTTATCGATTGTTTTTCCAGATTCCATCGCCTCCATAACGGGGCGGATGCCGTAAATGATATTGTCTAAAGCCATAATATGAAAATAAAGATGCAAACTTACGCAAAATTTTGGAATTATTCTCTTTGCGTCTTGCAGAGTTGCAATTTTTCTCAAAATTATCCCCTTTAGTCTTGCAAGGAGATTCCGACCTCAGCTTCGCTTCGGCGGAATGGCAACAACCACCCCGCCCTTCGGGCACCCCTCCTTGCGAGCAAGGAGGGGAATTAGTAGCGGCAACGGAAAGTAAATTTTTATCGCCATAATTCAAAGAATAGTTGTATATTTGCGAATATTAAAAATAGATTACATTGGAAGCATTAGATATTTATTTTCAGCAAGTTGCAAAAGGGAAAGAACCTTGTAATTTGTATGACCCCATTACGTATATTTTGTCGCAGGGCGGCAAACGGGTGAGACCGAATTTGGTATTGCAGTCGGCGGAAATGTTTGGAGAGAACGCTGAAAAGGCCTTTCATGTGGCCACGGCCTTTGAGATGCTGCATAATTTCACCCTGATACACGATGATATTATGGATGATGCGCCCATACGCCGAGGACAGCCGACGGTTTATAAGCAATGGAATGGCAACATAGCCATTTTGGCCGGTGACGCGTTGGCGATTATGGCGATGCAGGAATTGCTCAAGGTGCCCACCGATAATGCAACCATTATCAAAATCAGTGACTTGTTTGCCCAGACATCGCTGGAGATTTGCGAGGGACAGCAATATGACTTGGATTTTGAACGTAAGGAAAATGTCAGCATTGAGGATTATATCAAGATGATACGGCTCAAGACGGCCGTGATGTTAGCGGGCTGCTTGAAGTCAAGTGCCATTTTGGCTCACGCATCGGAGCAGGACCAGCAGGCCATTTATGATTTCGGCATCAACATTGGCTTGGCTTTCCAACTGCAGGATGACATCTTGGATTTGTATTCTGATGTCGAGGTGTTTGGAAAAGCATGCGGCGGGGATATTCGTGAAAATAAGAAAACATACTTGTATCTTACGGCTTTGCGTGATGCGGATGCGGAACAGAAAAAGCAGTTGCTGCATTATTTCTCATCCACCGATTTTGATTTTGAAGAAAAGGTGAGTGCCGTAAAAGCCATTTACGAGTCATTGGGCGTGAAGAGAAAGACTGAATTGGCTATCAATCAGTATGTTAATCAAGCCAAGGAACTATTGAAATCCATTTCCGTCAAAGAAGAGAAAAAACAGTCGCTTTACCAGTTAGCGGATATTTTAGCCCATAGAGAAAAATAATGAACAGCCAGCAGAATTCGAGAAAGTTTATCCTCATCGTGACGGTGATGTTGATTTTGGCGGCGGTCTATCTCGTTAAGTTGTTCAGTCTCCAGGTTGTCAGCAAGGACTATGCGGAGGCGGCGAAGAACAATGCGCTGCGACAGATTACCGAGCATCCCGACCGCGGTTTGATATATGACCGCAATGACTCGTTATTGGTTTTTAACGATGCGGCTTACGATTTGATGGTGGTGCCCAAGGAATTGCGAACTTTTGACACGTTGGATTTGTGTCGTATTTTGGATATTACGAAGGAGGAATTGGAAGTGCGCATTGAGAAGGCATCTGCCTATTCGAAGATTATTCCGTCGCTGTTTGCCCAACAGATGTCAAAAGAGGATTATGGATATTTGCAGGAGAAGATGTTTAAATTTCCCGGTTTTTTCGTGCAGACGCGAACGCTGCGTTCTTATCCTGAAGCCGTGGCCGCGCACATTTTGGGTTATGTCGGGGAAGTGAGTGAGCAGACGATGGAAGACGACCCCTATTATAAAATGGGTGACTATATTGGCATCAGCGGTATTGAAAAGGCGTATGAAGCCGAATTGCGAGGCGTGAAGGGGCAACGTGTGGTTTTGGTGGATGTGAACAACCGAGAAATCGGCAGTTACCATAATGGAGAGGAAGATGTGAAGGCGGTACCCGGAACGCCATTATGGAGCACTTTGGATTTGCGTTTGCAGCGTTATGGAGAGCAATTGATGCAGAACAAACGTGGCAGCATCGTGGCCATAGAACCCAAAACCGGTGAGATTTTGTGCATCGTTTCAAGTCCAGGCTACGATCCCAACCTTTTGGTGGGAAAGGACCGAAGCAAGAATTATAGGATGTTGTTGATGGATTCCATCCGCAAGCCGCTTTTTAACAGAGCATTGCAGGCGATGTATCCGCCGGGTTCGACTTTCAAGTTGGCTAATGGCTTAATTGCTCAGGAGGAAGGCGTTTTGACTGCCAATACCATTTATCCTTGTCCGGGAGGTTATCAGGTGGGCAGTCATAAAATCGGCTGTCACCACGGTGGTCCGACCAATTTGATGTCGGCGGTGCAGCATTCGTGCAACACCTATTTTTGCAAGGCTTTTTATAATGTCATCAGCAACAAAAGCAAATATAAGACCATCCAGCAGGGTTATACGGCGTGGCGTGACCGCATTATGAAATTGGGTTTTGGCACGACGTTTGACACGGACCTTCCGTATGAAAAGAAGGGAATTTTGCCGTCGGCGGATTATTTTGACCGGGTTTATTTGGGGCATTGGAATGGCAACAGCGTGGTGTCAATGGGTATTGGCCAGGGCGAAGTTTGCGTGACGCCGATACAGATGGCCAATATGCTGGCGATTATTGCCAATCGGGGTTATTATGTCCGTCCGCACGTAATTAAGGCCATCGGGACGAAAGACCATCTGAACACCCAGTATATGGACAAGGTGAATGTGGATATCAAGCCGCAGTATTTTGATCCGATTATTGAAGGAATGGAATTGGCGGCCACGGCGGGCACGGCCCGTGGTGCGCAAATTGAGGGTATTCGTGTGGCGGGAAAGACGGGTACGGCACAGAATCCGCACGGAAGGGACCACTCGGTATTTGCCCTTATCGCGCCTGTTGATGACCCGCAGATTGTGGTATTCTGCCTCGTGGAGAACGGAGGGTGGGGGGCTTCCGTGGCGTGTCCCATTGCCAGTCTCATTGCCGAACTTTATCTCACCGGTGAGGTGAAACGTACGGCAGTGGAAGAAAATATGCTCAACTTATCATTAAAATAGTCATGACATTATCTAATACACGAACTTCGACGAATGGTTTTGACGGCAGACTGATTCTTTATTATGTTCTGCTTGTCATTATTGGCTGGATGACTATTTTTTCAACTTCCTATAACGCCGCTAATCCGCAGGAATTTAGTTTTGCCCTTCCTTACGTGCGTCAGCTGTTGTGGATTGGCACTTCGGTAGTCATTGCGGCGATGATTCTTCTTTTGGATTCTCGAATTATCCAACATTCTGGTTATTATGCGTATGCTTTCTGCTTGCTATTGGTTTTGTCAACCTTTGTCTTGGGGTCGAAGGTAAATGGGGCGACTTCGTGGATAAAGATAGGCAGTTTCAGTATTCAGCCGACCGAGTTTATGAAACTGGCCACGGCCTTGACCTTGGCGCAGTTCTTCAATGAAGGCAAAACCGTGGGGCAGCGCCGGAACCTTTGGATGATCGCCTTTGCCATCATTCTGATACCGGCCTTTACCATTCTTTTGCAAAAGGACACGGGTTCGGCGCTGGTATTCTTGTCGTTTGTCGTGTTGTTTTATCGAGAGGGAATGAGCGGCCTCATTTTCGTGCTTGGCGCCATAGCCGTGTTTTTAGCGGTGTTTACCTTGATGTTCAACGAGATTTATGCGGTGGCACTATTGACGCTCGTGTTGGTGATAGCTTGGATTATCAACAGAAAGGATAAGAAAAAGGTGATTCGAAATATCATTGTTTTTGCTGTTGCCGTGTTGTTTGTGGCTGCTGTGAATATCGGTTACGAAAAGGTGTTGCAGCCCCACCAGAAGCAGCGTATCGATACGTTGATGGGAAAGACTTCTGATCCGAAAGGTGCGGATTTCAACCTGATTCAGTCTAAAATTGCCATTGGCTCAGGGGGATTTTTAGGGAAGGGTTATCTCAAGGGCACGCAAACCAAGTTGAATTTTGTGCCCGAGCAGAGCACCGACTTCATTTTCTGTGCCATTGGTGAAGAATGGGGTTTTGTGGGGAGTTGTACCATCACGGCTTTGTTTTTGATGTTGGTGATTCGCATTTTGCGTTTGTCCGAAAAGCAGCGAAGTCCATTTACCCGGTATTATGGCTATGGAATTGCCGGCGTTATCGCTTTCCACTTCTTTATCAATATCGGGATGACGGTGGGGTTGGTGCCGATTATTGGTATTCCGTTACCGTTTATCAGTTATGGAGGATCTTCGTTGTGGGCATTTACGGCAATGCTTTTTGTCTTTATCAAATTGAATGATAATTAATATTATGAATAAGAAAATCGGGCTTTTTTTTGGTTCTTTTAATCCCATTCACGTTGGCCATTTGATTATTGCCGAATACATAGTGGAGCATAGCGACTTGAAGGAGCTCTGGTTTGTGGTTTCTCCCTGCAATCCCTTGAAAAAGAAGCAGAGTTTGCTGGGTGAGCGGCAGCGTTTGTATATGGTAAATCTTGCCATTGAAGACGATATGCGCTTTCGGGCCAGTGATATTGAATTTAAGTTGCCGCAACCGTCCTATACCGTGCATACGTTGACTTATTTGGCTGAGAAATATCCGGATAAGGAATTTTGTCTGATTATGGGTGAAGACAATTTGGATTGCATTGAAAAATGGTATAATTATCAGTTTATTTTGGATAATTATCAGATTTATGTTTATCCGAGAGATAATTACAAGACTGAAAAGAAAAGGATTCTTCCGAATATTACCTACGTGAATGCCCCGAAGATGGAGATTTCGGCCACGATGATTCGCGAAGGCATTAAGGAGAAGAAGTCGGTGCGGTATTTGATGCCCGAAAAAGTGGCCAAGTATGTGGAAGAAATGGGTTTTTATAGAAATTAGGAATTAAACTAAACGTTGTATTCGTTGTCAATATTAAAGAGATGAATTATTTTACGATAGAAAACTTAGAAATCACGGACGCCGGGGCTGAAGGCAAGGCCGTTGGAAAACATGAAGGATTAACGGTTTTTGTACCTTACGCTGTCCCGGGAGATATTGTTGATGTTCAGGTGTTTAAGAAAAAGAAGGGGTATGCCGAATCCTATATCACGGCCATCAAGAAGCCGTCGGCAGACAGAATTCAGCCGGAATGTCAGCATTTTGGCTTGTGTGGTGGCTGCAAGTGGCAGATCTTAACCTACGAAAAACAGTTGTATTACAAGCAAAAGCAAGTGTTTGATAACTTCAAGCATTTGGGAAAGTTTGATTTTCCGGAAATTTTG
>JAKSMH010000088.1 GCA_024400715.1 Bacteroidales bacterium
TATGCCATAACCTTTCCCGCCTTGCACTTTTTGTTCGGCTGATTTCTTGCCAAGCATATTGTAAGTGCGGAAAGTATCTTTGGTTATTCCACCTACGTAACGGGTTGTGTCAATTAGATTTCCGTTGAAATCATAAGTGCGTATAGTGCCGTGCAATTCGCCTGCCACGACCGGACATTCTCTCTGCAATCTGCCGTCATAACTGCGGTAATGGATGATGCCGTTACCATTGGAGAATGTGTCAACCGATACTATTTGTCCGGTTTTGTCGTATTGTCTTTTCAATACGATTAAATCTTCATTGTAGTAGATTTCACCCATTCTTTGGCCTTCTGGAGAGTAGTCATAACTGGCCACCAATTTTTTTTCATTATTATACCGGTGAATAGATTTTAGATTTTCATTAGGATAGTAGGTGTAAGAGATGCCTTTGGTACTGTCATTCTCCATATAGTATTCTTCATTGACGCTATTGGCGGCATTATTGTAATAACGTACAAACACGCCGTTGGCTTTGCCGTTTTTATATTCGCAATAGGTTTTCATGCGGCCATTGGGGTAATACTCTTTTGTGCTGCCGTGGTATTCTC
This sequence comes from Bacteroidales bacterium, assembly GCA_024400715.1. The sequence goes on from JAKSMH010000088.1 coordinate 591, forward strand.
CGTCTTTATATTCTATTTCATAGCGTAGTTGACCATTGGGATAGAATCTTTTTTCAACGCCATTCGTGATGCCACTGGATGTCATAGGGGTTTCTCTCAATTTATAACCATATTCTGAATAAATTTCGACTAAAACGGGCTTTGTTCCTATCGAATAGGCTTTTCTCACGGAACTATCGGCGTTGAGAACCGTTATTTTCGTAATTTTTTCATTATTAAATTCCCATGTTTCCACTGGATGTCCCATAACATTATAGTAGGTAATCATAATAGGTTTAGTCTTCTTAAAAATCACCTTGGAATCCAATTTTCCATTTCTATGATAGGTAAAAAATTCACCATCCGAACCCCCTTCGTTATCAAAATTTTCGATAGAAGAGACAGAACCGTCAGGAAAATAGGTGATCCATTTTCCCACTCTGTTACCATTCATTAGAAAACCTTCCTTTTCTTTAGTTCCGCTTTGGTAGTAGGAAACGTAAGCGGATTTCTCGTTTCTTGCCCCTACCGTATATTTTGTGTGCAATTCTCCTGTAGGATAATATGTCTGTTGAAGTCCGGCATAATCACCGGCGTCATAATGAAAGATACCCGACAGATTGCCTTGGTTGTCGTAACTTATTTCTTCGCCTTGTCGTTCATTGTTTGTTACATACATTTTGTCGATCAGCACTCCGGCATAATTGTATTTCAGCACTAGGCCGTCAACATTATTTTGTTTAAGCGTTGTGGAAAGGAGCGTAAATTGTTCATTGGTAAGAGGTGCGTGGGTATAAATGTCGCATTTCCCATTATATTTGTCATCTTTGATCTGACAGGTTTCCGACACTTCATTGTCTTCAAAAATCGTAGTGAAAATTTGTTTCCCATTGGCGAAATCGTTGATTGTTTTTATTTGACCTTTCGAATTTAGCAGTGTCCATCGTCCGTCTTCTTGGCGCATATTGTCAGGGGCTTTCAGATTTCTGACCCCCCATGCCTGTAGAATAAAGTTCGTTGAATAGATGTAAGAAGTGTCTCCCGGATACTCAATGCCAAGACCTTTAAGTGCAATATTTTCCAATTGTAGAGATATGGTTGTCAACAAAGAATTAAAGTCTTTTTGCATTTTTGATGCTTTGATTGTAACTTTGCCATCATCCACGTTTGTTTCTTGTAACTGATAATAAGACATTATGTTAAAGTTCTTATTTTGTAACATTTGCTTGGCAAAAGGAACGTACAGCATATCTTCAATGGCGTGAGATTGGGGGCGTTCTATAACTTTTTCAAATACCAGTTGGTTGTTTTTTACCACGTCGTGGTTGATTTTGGACAAAGCGTGAAAATTTTTAGAATCAGCTGTACGCATATTGATGTCGTTCATAATGGGCTGATATAGACGGTTGAGGTCTTCGTAAGTATCTGAGATTATCACGTCGTTTTCCAAATTGTAAGCGGAAACACCACTGTCATAGATCTTGTTTAATTCCTGCAATGCCATAATAACGTAGTTAGAATGCGGGTTTAATACAGTGCTGTAATTAAGTGCCAAAATTCCCGGGATTGTATAACCCATTTTCAGATAGCACATTCCGTAACCGTAATGACTGCCGGCGTGATTGGGTTTGAGGAAAATGGCTTTTTTGAAACAATTTAGTGCCTCTTCGTAATTTTCCGTTCTTAACAAAGACAATCCCTTGTTGAAATACAGCAAGTAGTTGTAGGGGTGCTTTTTCAAGGCAAGATCGTAAGTGGCGATGGCTTTTTCATATTCGCCAATTTCGTCATAACTGTTACCTAATACTTCGTAAATCTGATTCAAACTGACGATTTGTACAGGATTGTCTAACAGTTTCTGCATAGTAAGGATGGCTCCACGGTAATCACCAGAAATGTATTGGGCGTAACCTTGTTCGTACAAAACATAATCATAGAGAGGATCGGCGAAAGGTACTTTGGCATATTCTGCCAACGCTTCCCCATACTTGCCGGCATCTGCATATTCGATTCCTTTTAGGATAATATCTCTTGAATTGACATTGGTTAGATTTTTTGTTTTTTGTGCGTAAGAAGTAAGTACGGCTGCAAAAACGAATAAAAAAACGATTCTTTTTTTCATATTCTAAATGTTTGGTTGTTTGTTGTTGATTGATTGGTGCAAAGTTACGAAATATTGCTGAGATTGATACAAAATTTCACATTGACACGTTTTTTTATATTGTATGCAAAAATACAATATTTTTGGCAACTATTACATTTATGGTCAACATTTTGATTATAAAATGTCGGTTATTTCCTTCGCTTCAATGGCTTTTAAATAAATTTTCTTTCCAATCTTTAAAACATTGGAAAGAATTAGATTAAAAAAAACGATAAATATGTCCAAACTTTCCGAGCTGAATCCCGGCTTTTCGCCAACCGCACACGATAATGCATTGGGCATTCTGCTCAACCAGATCAAGAATCCGGTGCCCATCGAGGCCAAGGAATTTGTCACAGAATCCACGCATCAGCTCAAGGCCAAAATCTATCTCGGCTGGCAGGAAATATTCCAGGATGTCAACCGTTTCAAATTCGATTTGCAACTGCTCTCCGTCAGCGACAAATACGCCCCGCTGCACCTCGATTTGGCAGACAACGACGAGCTGACCAACGAACTGATGAACGCGATGATTAAGTTTTACAGCATCAACTAAATGGAGAACGATTTCTGGTGATTTGAAAAAACATCAAAGCAGCCGCCGCGTTGAAATATAAATGGTACTTTTGCAAAGTTAATAAAGCGTTGTGAGTATGGCAAAAATTATCGTACAGGACACAGACATCACAATCTTGCAAATCAATGAAAATGATTACATTTCATTGACGGATATTGCAAAGTTCAAAACAGATGATACATTTATCGTCGTATGCAATTGGATGCGAAATCGTAATACCATTGAGTATCTTGGAATTTGGGAATCCTTGTATAATCCGAATTTTAAACCTATCGAATTCGATAGGTTTAGAAAAGAAGCCGGATTAAATGCTTTCACTATGTCGCCTAAGAAATGGATTGAAACTACAAATGCCATTGGAATTATAAGTAAATCCGGGCGTTATGGCGGTACGTATGCACACAAAGATATTGCTTTCAAATTTGCAAGTTGGATTTCGGTTGAATTTGAATTGTACGTTGCCAAGGAATTTCAACGCCTAAAAGAGGAAGAGCAAAAACAACTTGGTTGGTCGGTAAAGCGCGAATTGGCAAAGCTGAATTACCACATTCACACCGACGCAATCAAGAAAAATCTCATTCCGAAGGAAATTACGCCGCAACAAGCATCAATGATTTATGCAAACGAAGCCGATGTCTTGAACGTGGCCCTTTTCGGGGTGACTGCAAAAGAGTGGCGTGAAGCAAATCCCGACGTGAAAGGGAATATTCGCGACTACGCCACAATAAACCAACTGATTTGCCTTTCGAATATGGAAAATCTCAACGCCGTATTTATCAACGACAACCTCCCGCAACGTGAGCGATTGATAAAACTCAATCAAATAGCCATTCAGCAAATGAGCGTGCTGGAAGATGTCGGTAGCAAGAAAATGTTGAAATGAGAAAAACTTTAATCCATGCAAACGACTGACATCACCTACACCCTCACCCGCAAACCTGTGAAGCACGTGCGCCTGTGTGTGCGTGAAGATGGCAGCGTACACGTGGTGGCACCGCTGCTTTTCCCAAAGGCAAAAATTGAGGAATTTCTGGAAAAACGGCAGTCCTGGATTGAAAAGAAGCAGGCCTTTTTCCGGAATCGGGAGAAAATCCAATTGCAGTTCAACGAGTTGCTGCTGTTCGGCAACCGATACACTTACTTCTACGACACGAAGTATGCCAATAAAGTCGTCATTAACGAAGAGCACCATACGATTCGGGCAAGTCGCAATCTGACGGACATTGCCGTACAGGAAAACTGGCTGAAATCGGTGGCGAAAAAATACTTCGATGAACGCGCCGAGCAGCTTTCAATCGCGTTGAATCTGCCATATAACAAGCTCTTTGTCCGCACCGAAAAACGCAAGTGGGGCAACTGTTCCTCTCTGAAAAACATCTCCTTGAACTGGCGTCTGGTGAAAGCACCCAAGTTTGTGATTGACTACGTCATCGTGCACGAACTCGTCCACACCATCATGATGAACCACTCGCACAAATTCTGGACTCTGCTACGCTCGCATTATCCGGACTACGAAAAAGCGCAAAACTGGTTGGAAAGGTACGGAAGCAGTTTATAGTCTTTGTATCTATTGGGCTTCAGGCGTTTATCCTTCAGATGCGCGGGAAGCAGCTCACGCCCGAGGAGATGAAAACTTTGCAGGCCCAATCATTATACGTTGTTTATTGTAGATTGAAAGGTAATAAAATTCTTTCCAATCTCTAAAACATTGGAAAAAATTGTGCGTTTGTTACGAGGAGTATTGGCAATGTGCAATGAACAAATTTTCGTAATTTTGCCGGAAAATTTTACAAAATGAAAAAATACTGCGTTTTCTTGTTGTGTTGGCTGATGTCTTGCTTCGCAATGGCTGATGGACCGTTTCGGGCTCATCGCATTGATAGTTTCACCGTGTTGAAAATTGACACTACGGATGTGGTCTTCGTGGGCAACAGCATCACGGACATGCACGATTGGGCACAGGCCTTTGACAATCCACATTTCTTGAACCGTGGGGTGTCGGGGGCGTTGTCGGGCGAGATCCTTGAACATATTGACATCGTGGCGACCGCTCACCCCAAGGCCATCTTTTTGATGATTGGTACCAACGACCTGGGGTCGGGTTTTACGCCGGAACAGGTGGCGGAGAACGTGCGTCAGATTGTAGAAAAATTTCAAGAGGAATCGCCGCAGACGAAAATCTATCTGGAAAGTATCTTGCCCAGCACGGTCGGAATCCGCAGCTTGGAAGCCGAAAAATCCACCAACGAGCTGCTTCGTCAAATGGCCCTGGAGCATCAAATCACCTACATTGATTTGTGGAGTCCACTGTTTGACATCTGTATGAATCGTACCAATACCTTGGACGGACTGCATCTCAAGGCGTCGGGTTATAAGATTTGGTGCGACTTGATCGCACCGTATTTGAACAATCCTTGCGTTTATCCTTACAACACCATCGATTTGCAAGATGACGCTGGACTTTG
>JAKSMH010000089.1 GCA_024400715.1 Bacteroidales bacterium
GAATTTTCATAATTTGTAAATCAAAATCAATGATAAACGAATCAAGTTTGTTTTTTATTGTAAAGTTTCAATCTTTTTATTATTCGATGTGTGTCATTCGTTGGGATTCAAAAGGATGAACGCAAAGCGGATACTTGGCCATTGGGTGGAAGTCGCCAATTAATCCGACGGCTTGTGCGTTGCGGATGTCGTGAACAATGGAAATACAACTCCGTGAATCTTCAATGCCAAAGCCGTTTCCTTCCAAAATCTGCTTGTAGCTTTCCGTGTGCAAATCGGTAAATCCGTTGCTGAATTCTATTTCCCGGCCTTCTATCGTGATAGAACGATAGGTCATTTGTTCTTTTTCTCTGATTTCTTTGGGAAGATGATCGGAATTGATGCTGAGGAAATAGCGGATTTTCGCTTTGGCGAGTTCTAAGAAGCCAGCCACGCGGTCATGACTTTTCACGTGAACGACGTTTTGCTTCACTTCGCCAAAAATATAAGTAAGCATATCATAAAAGTGAATGCCGATATTGGTGGCCACACCACCGCTTTTCTGTTCGTTGCCTTTCCAACTTGCGTAGTACCAATTCCCGCGACTGGTGATATAGGTCAAATCAATGTCGTAGATTTTGTCTTTCGGCCCGTTTTCAATCTGTTTTTTGAGTGCTTTGATGGCAGGATGAAGCCGTAACTGCAGGATGGTGTTGATTTTATGCCCCGTATTTTCTTCAATGGCCTTTAATCCGTCGATGTTCCAGGGATTTAAAACCAGCGGTTTTTCACAAATGATGTCCGCTCCTAAACGCATACCGTAGCGGATGTGCGAGTCGTGAAGGTAATTGGGGGTACAAATGGACAAGTAGTCTATTTTTTGTTCCGTGTTTTTAAGTTTGGTGCAGTGCCGGTCGAAAAGTTCATATTCGGTGAAGAATTTGGTGTAAGGAAAAAACTGATCCAAAATGCCTACGCTGTCGTTTTTGTCGTAAGCTGCAATGAGTTGATTTCCAGTTTCTTTAATGGCTTTAAGATGCCTTGGGGCTACATAGCCTCCTACACCAAAAAGAGCAAAATTTTTCATATTATTCCTAAATAATTGATTTGCAAATCTACGGATTTTTTTCGTATTGTCGCTGCGAAAAGTGATAACGGCAAAGCAAAATTTTATTAATTGTCAAAGTACTGTTTATCTAAAATACAAGAACGAAAAAAATTTAATTTTAGTCTGTGAATTAAGAGATAGTTTTTATTAATTTTGCAAAAATATTTGATGCGTTGAATCATGGAACCGGAAATTGAAAAATGTAAAGACTTATTGCCCCAGGGGAAAGTAATACTTTACCCCACCGATACTATTTGGGGACTTGGCTGCGATGCGACCAACGAGGAAGCGGTGAAACGTATTTTTAAAATCAAACAGCGTATCGAGGGAAAATCGATGTTGGTGTTGCTGGATAAAAGCGACCGACTGCCGCTGTATGTAAAGCGTATCCCTTTGATTGCCTGGGATTTAGTTAATGAAACGGTTCGCCCTACGACATTCATCTATCCAGAAGGGTGTAATGTGGCTCCGTCTGTGATTTCTGCCGATGGAAGTTTGGCTATCAGATTGGTTAACAATAAGTTCTGTAAACAATTGATTGGAAGTCTGGGGCGTCCTATCGTGTCAACTTCCGCTAATATTTCAGAGACACCTGCTCCGCAACTTTTTGCCGACATCGCCAAAGAAGTTATTGACCAGGTGGATTATGTGGTTCCCGAGCAGTTCGCTGATTCAACCGACTATAAGCCGTCGCGACTGATTAAGTTTATGGATGATTATAATTTCGTAGTTGTAAGAGAATAATATGAAAATTGCAGTTTTTCCTGGTTCTTTTGATCCGTTGACGAAAGGTCACGAAGAAATTATACGGAAAGCCGTGGCGCTTTTTGACGTGCTTTATGTGGCTATAGGTGAAAATACTGCTAAACACTGTATGTTTGATTTGGAACGTCGTTTGCAGTGGATTAAGCAGGTTTTTGCCGAAGAACCCCGTGTGAAAGTCTGCACTTATACGGGATTGACAGTGGATTTCTGTCGAAAAATCGGAGCAGACTATATCGTTCGTGGACTTAGAAACCCTGTGGATTTCCAATATGAAAAGGACATCGCGGAAGCCAATAGACAATTGATTCCGGAAATCGAAACCATTTTCTTTGCTTCTTCACCCGAAATGGCCCACGTCTCTTCTTCGCTCGTTCGCGAACTTTACCACCATCAAGCGGATTATGCCAAATATGTTTCTTTTGATTTGTAATTTATTGATTCATATATAATTATGCGATTTTGGAAGTTTTTTGTACTCGGCGTGATTTTTCTTTTGGCAAGTTTAACGGCCTGGCCTCAAAAACTTGTTCCCGTGAAAATTCAAGGTCATGCGGATTTTGCCGCGGGTGAGGAAATCCGCTTGTTGGTCTATGATGATTTGTTGACCTACACGCCACGCTTGGCCGCTTTTTCCAAAATTGCCTCCGACGGCCAATTCGAATTGAGCTATTCAACGCCACAAGTGTTGTTGGCCCAGTTGGAAATCCGTACTTCCAAAGCCGAGTTCTTTATCGAACCTTCTCATTCATATAGCTTTACCATTGATATGGATCCCTCCTTGTTCAATCTTTATGCGCCGCAAGATTATGACGGTTTTCTGCATATTGTGAACAATAATCCAGATGCTAAGGACTTAAACAGCAAAATTAATTTTTTTTCAAGGTTTTATAATGCGCTTTTTGACCATTTCTCATTTAAAATATTGTATGATCACGATGCCGCATCGTATGATTCTGTTCAGGCCATTATGAATACGAAATTTGACGTGCGTAATAATCCTTACGACTTTTATCAATCATACCAATTCTATGAAATGGCAAATTTGGACAGAATCTATTGGCAGAAAGACGCTGATTCATTATATAATAAGTACCTGAATAATGATCATATTTTATATAATCATCCCAGTTATATGAATTTCTTTAACTCATTTTATGATGATTATGTATTTATGTCTGCTAAAATCAATATGGAAACGGTGTTGGCTTGTATTAACAATAACCCTAATTACCGGCAATTGTTTGACGCCTTGGGTGCCGATGAGTTTTTGGTGAATGAAAGAATCCGTGAATTGGTGATAATCAAGAATTTGGGACAACTTTATCTGAGTCATCCTGAATTTAACAAGGACAATATCATCTCATTATTGGAAGAAATAAGTGAAACCACTCATTTTGTGGAACATAAACCATTGGTTGATAATATGTTACATTTTGTTTCCAAGTTTTCCGATACCCAATTGGTGAAGGATGTCAAGTTGAAGGAAGTCAATGGGAAAGATTTCTCTTTTAAGAAGATGAGAGGAAAATGGGTTTATGTTTACTTTTTTCGGACGGATTGTTTGGAATGTGTTCGGGAAATGCAGATGCTGCGTGAAATCAATGAAAAATTTAAGGATTCGTTGGCAGTGGTAAGTGTTTGCGTTGACTTTGACAAGTACAAATTACAGAATTTATTAAATAAATATCCTCAATTTGATTGGAAATTTGTATATTTCAATCAGCAGTATGAATGGCTAAATCAATTGGAAGTGAATGCGTTACCTGATTTTTTGTTGTTGTCTCCGGAAGGCAATATTTATGAAAGGTATTTGCCGTCACCATCCAATGGAATGGTGGATTATCTTTTGAAGCTATTGGTTCCGGAGGAGGAGAAGGATAAGAATCCGATGTTTCAGGAGAGACACAAATAATTTTTCCATTGGTTTTAGTCCATCAGAATTTCGTGTTGATATCTTTCATTTTGGCCTCGAGCATAGGCACAAAGGTGAAATTGCCGAAGGCTTCTTCCTGATATTGTTCTTCACTGATTTTGGTAATCCGCTTCATGGTTTGTGTTTCCGTTCCGACGGGAATCACCATTATGCCGCCGACTTTGAGTTGTTGGAGCAGGGTGGGCGGAATATCGGGTGCACCGCAAGTAACGATGATTTTGTCGTAGGGAGCGTATTGTTGAAAACCCTGGAAACCGTCGCCGAAGTGAACGATGATTTTATCGTTGATTTTGGATAGCAGGTTCTTGGCGTGGCTGAAAAGTTGTAGATGGCGTTCGACCGAGAAAACGCGGGCTCCCATAGCACCGAGAATGGCAGATTGAAATCCCGAGCCGGTGCCGATTTCAAGGACTTTGTCGTTGGGCTTGATTTGTAACAGCTGACTTTGGAAGGCCACGGTGGAAGGTTGGGAAATGGTTTGGTCGCAAAGAATATGCAGGGCTGTGTCTTCATAGGCCTTGTCCCATTGAAAAGAATCGACAAAAAGATGACGATCGACCTTGTCAAAAGCCGACAAAACGCGCTCGTCAGTGATTCCTTTTTCTCGCAAATAACTGATTAACTTACGTTTGGCGCCCAATAGCATATAATCGACTTCCATCTGAATAATTTTGAGCAAAGATACTAAAAATAACGGATTGTCGGTGCCGAAAAAATTTGCTTTTTTTTATGTAAAAAAAGTAATGGCAAGTTTTTTTTTTATATCTTTGCAAGTCATAATTTAAACTCGATTGAAATGAAAAAAATATTAGTCATTGGAGCTTGCGGACAAATTGGTTCCGAACTCACGCCCGCACTTAGAAAAGTCTATGGTACCGACAATGTTGTTGCTGCCGATTTGATGTACCCTTTGAAAGGCGAATTGGCCGATAGCGGTCCTTCTTGTCAAATTAATGCTACCAACGCCCAAGATATTGCCGATGCCGTTAAGAAATACAATATTGATTCTATTTTCAACTTGGCTGCCATTCTTTCTGCCAAGGCGGAAATCAATCCAATGTTGGGTTGGAATGTGGGAATCGGTGCGTTGCTCAACTGTTTGGAAGTTTCTCGTGAATGTGGTTGTGCCTTGTTCACGCCAAGTTCTATCGGTGCTTTTGGCCCCGAAACGCCACACGATATGACACCTCAGGATACGATTCAGCGTCCCAAGACCATTTATGGTGTTACCAAAGTCACTGGTGAGCTGTTGAGTGATTATTATTTCAAGCGTTTTGGCGTGGACACCCGTTCGGTGCGTTTTCCGGGTTTGATTTCCAATGTCACACTTCCCGGTGGCGGTACTACCGATTATGCCGTGGAAATTTATTATGCGGCTGTTAAAGGTGAAAAGTTCACCTGCCCAATCGCCAAAGGTACCTATATGGATATGATGTATATGCCCGATGCCTTGAAAGCCGCTATGGATTTGATGGAAGCCGACCCAAGCAAGCTGATTCATAGAAATTCATTCAATATTACGGCTATGAGTTTTGAACCCGATATGATTTATGCGGAAATCAAAAAACGTATGCCCGAATTCGTTATGGAATATAAGTTTGACGCTTTGCGTCAGGGTATCGCAGATTCCTGGCCGGATTGCATGGACGATCATTGCGCCCGCGAAGAATGGGGATTCAAACCCACTTACGACCTTTCAGCCATGACCGAAGATATGTTGAAAGTGCTCAAAGTTAAATTGGCAAAATAAGTATAATCATAAATCTAAATAAAATGTACAACAATTTTCAAGCTTACTTAAAAAAAGAATTGGCAGACATTGAAAGTGCCGGTTTATATAAAAATGAACGTATTATTGTTTCTCCACAAGGTGGCGAAATCACTTTGAAAAACGGAACCAAGGCCCTGAACTTCTGTGCCAACAAC
>JAKSMH010000009.1 GCA_024400715.1 Bacteroidales bacterium
GCTCAGCTATAAAAAAACGGAAGTTCGCGACATTCAGATTGGCAAGACCCAGGTAAGCGTGCCGGAGGCACCCCAAAGACCGAAATACGTTGACTATTCCAACAACGACAAAGGATGGTGGTGTGCTGCAGAGTCCTGGGCGACCGGGTCATTTTACCGCGCTTCAAGAAACCTGTGGGGAATATCGCTGAACTTCATCAACGGGTACCGCTTTTCTGAATACCTGAAAGTCGGCGTGGGCGTGGGCGTTCGCGGCTATTTTACAAACGACGAACTTTTTAGAAAAGAAATCCTGGAAAAGAGGCAAAAACGCGCCATGATTTGCGCACCTATTTTCGTTGACGCGAGAGGGAACTTCATAACCCAACAAACCAGGATGTGCGTCCCATTCTGGAACGCAAGCGTCGGTTACGCCATCCTTGACCAATTTTTCTACACGGCCGGCCTGGGCATCCGCGTGGGACAAAAGAGAAACGATTTCGTCTTCAGCATCAACTATCAGGGACAATTGCTTCCATACGACAACACCTACGTGAACGGAATCAGTTTCAGGATCGGGTACGAATTCTAATCATCATTGGCAAAACACGTAAATACCACATTATGAAAAAAACATCATTAATTATTTTGTTGATAACGACTTTGTCCGCCTTCTGCTTCGGACAAGCAAAAAAGCCCACCATCATGGTCATGCCCAGTGACGTATGGTGCAACACGAACGGCTATATGACAAGTTATGACAACCAGGGGTCAACGCAAAAGATACCCGACTATAAAAATGCTTTGCAGAGCGACCCGGACCTGTTGCTTGTCATCTCAAAGATAAACACCCTGATGGCGGAGAGAGGATTCCCGTTGAAAGATTTGGAATCCACGCTCAAGTCAATAGAACAAAGAATGGCGGAGGACAACATGACCACCAGCAAGACCTCCGGGGCCGAACTGGCGGAATCCCCACTGGACCGCATAAGAAGGACCGCCAAGGCAGATATAATCATGCAGATGACGTGGACGGTCAATACAACGGGACCCAAAAAGACAATAACCTTTAACTTGCAGGGCATAGATTCGTACACGAACAAGCAGATCGCGGGAGCTCAAGGCACCGGCCAACCCTCATTCACCGCAGAAATCCCTGTCCTGCTGGAAGAAGCCGTCATAAATCATATCGATGCCTTTTGCTCCCAACTCCAATCCTATTTTGAGGAGCTGCAAAACATAGGCCGCGAGGTGTCGGTGGATATCCGGGTATTCGATACCGGCGAAATGGATCTTGAGACGGAATTCGATGGCGTCGAGCTATCAGAGATCATTGACGACTGGATGGCTCAAAACACCGTGGAACACAGATTCAACAAGTCTGACGCGAGCGAGAATTTCATCCAATTCGAACAAGTGAGGATACCCCTCTATAAAATGAACGGGGCAGCCATGGACACGGAAGCGTTTGTCCGCGAATTACGCAATTTCCTGCGCAAAAATTATGAAATCCAATCCAAAGTAATGACGAGAGGATTGGGAAGAGCTATTTTAGTAATCGGTGAAAAATAAAATTCTATGAAAAAGTTAGCATTATTAATGTTGTCAGCCGCGATGCTGTTGCCATGGAGCAAGGTTTTCGCACAGACAGACTTTTCCTCAGGAGAGTCCCGTATCCCCTTATCCGTGGTTATACCCGAACAAGTGAACAAACTGTCGCCCGGATCGGAAAGCTACCTCACGAACAAGCTGAAACAGGCGGCCGCGGCGAACGGGTTGTCCGTGAACGAAGGTCTTTCTCGTTTTTTCATCACGGCGGTAATCACGCCGCTCACAAAGGACGTGGTTCCCGGACCGCCTCAGCAAATTGCTCAGAATCTGGAAATAACGCTCTACATTGCCGACGGCTTCGACCAAAAGGTGTTTGCCACTACAAACGTTACCGCCAAAGGGGTGGGAACCAATGACACCAAGGCATACATTGATGCCGTCAAGCACATCAATGTCAAGTCGAAGGAGTTGAAGGAATTTACGGAAGAGGGCAAAAAGAAAATCATTGCCTACTATGAGGCGCAATGCGACAACATCATCAAAAAAGCCAACAGCCTGGCCACGCAAAAAGAGTATGAAGCCGCCATCTACGAGCTGACCGCCATTCCGGATGTTTGCAGCTGCTACGACAAGGCCTTGGCCGCCACCGCCACCATATACCAGCAATACATTGACCACCTGTGCGACATAAATCTGGCAAAGGCCAAAATGGCATGGGCAGCCGACCAAAACAGCTTTGGGGCAAGTGCCGCCGGCGAATATCTCGCCTATGTTTACCCCGACGCGAAATGCTATGGGGAAGCCATGGACTTATATAAGGAAATAAAGGGAAAGGTGTTGGACGACTGGAAATTTGAAATGAAAATTTACCAAGACGGCGTGGACCTGGAAAAGGAACGCATTAAGGCATGGCGCGCCATCGGCGTGGCATTCGGCAACCACCAACAACCGGTCACCACGTACGTAAATTGGTTATTCCGTTAAAAAACAAATATTAATTTAAAAAACTAATTTATTATGAAAAAAATTTCGTTATTTTTTATTTCAATGTGCCTTTGTTTGGGAATTAACGCACAAGTGTTTGAAGGAACATACAAAGATTGTTTTTCTGTGAAATGGGCAGTCAACGAGGATGAAATAGTGGCAAAATACAAGGCATCGGTGGACGATAATCCAGAAATCCCGGCGGCATCAAAAGCCATGGCAAAAATGATGGCGAAACCATTGGTCAAAAATATGATGGGAAAGATGGAGATTGAAAGATATATCAGCCAATATCCAGACGGAAAGTACAACTGTTATATGTGGGTGGATGCCACCAACAACAGAAGTGTAGCATTTTGTCCGGAGTTGGGACGTATAATAGTAAGAAATCCCAGTGAAGGCAAAGATCGCATCATCTTCCCCAAATTAGGAATAGGCTGCGAATACGAATATCCGGCCTCTGAGACAGCTATTAAAGATGTCTTCACGACAACTCATATCCAAGACCCTAAAGAAAATTCTAAAGTTATCAATGGAGTCAACTGCGTTCCAGGAATCTCAGTATTCAGTTATGAACAGGTAGGAGGTGAATTGGTGGATACAATAACCTACAAAGGGGTTCTGTGCGTGAAAATCCCCGCTAATGGCTATGTACACGCAGACTACCAAATGCTGCCCATCCAACGCACTACCGAGAATGCTTTTTTATCAGTTACCGAGAACGTCCGTAATATGAAAGACGGAAAGATTGACACAAAAAATTTCGTTTTGCCAGAAGACATTGATTTCAAGGATTATAAGAAACTCGCCAAGGAAATCAAGAAAATTGTTAATGATGGCGAAACAAACGAGAAACTGGCTATCCCTTATGACGGAGAAATTCCAGCTTTGGTTTGGGATATTATCAAAAAATAAGTACTATGAAAAAAATATTTTTATTAGTTCTATCATTTTTTTCAATAGAGATTGCGGTTGGACAGTCTCTTATGGCAAAAGAAGAGGGTAGAAAATGGGGATTCGTGAATGCAGCAGACTCCTTTGTAGTGGCACCAGAGTATGATGCCGTCGGCGATTTTCTCGGAAATTACGCATGGGTAAATAAAGGAGGTAAGGTAAAACGGAACAATTTGCCAGAAGGAGGTAAATGGGGTATGGTAAATGAGGAGGGCAAAATGATTTGCCCATTGGCGTATGAATTCATCTCCATTCCTTCCAACGATATGGTAGCAGTCAATGTGGGGGGAAAAGTTAATAACAATGTCGTGGAGAACGGGAAATGGGGATTTGTGGACTTGTCTTCCGGAAATCTAACAGTCCCAGCTGAGTACGACCGTGTAGGCTCCTTCTTTAATGATGCTGTCTGGGTGGTCAAAGATAATTTATATGGTCTGGTCCGCAAAGATGGCAAATTGAGCATAGAGTGTAAATATCAATATGTTTCCGACTGTTACGACAACCAAGTTGTATGGCTCAAACAGAATGACAAATACGCCTTGGCCGATCTAAACGGCAATTTACTCACGGAATTTAAGTTTAAAGACTATAGTGGATTTATAAACAATATCGCCTGGGTACAGAACAATGAATCTCTTTATGGCCTGATAAACGGGAAAGGAGAAATAATACTGGAACCACGTTACACCAAGGTGGGATCTTTTTCAAATGGCATAGCAACCGTATATTCAAAAATGAACGCCATCGGTTTGGTAAATACTGAAGGAAAGGAAATCGCCAGAACAATCTATTCTGAAGCTGCAGAAAATTTCGGAATTACACAGTTTAAAACATCTAACAGAATATTTAGTTACATTTCCCACCCTACTGTTGGCAACGTATGGCTTGACCAAAATGGAAAAACCATTGCCAGAGGTGTTAAAGTCACTTATAAAGTTACGGATGTTGTTCCAGAAGATTTGTGGGACTTTTAAATTATTAATTTTATGAAAAATAAGATACACTTTACCCTATTATTATTTTTGTTCGCGACCTTAATGTCTTTTGCTCAAGATAGCCAACAAAAGCCCTATAACAGAAGCTCATTGTATTCTTTATATATCGTCCATCCTGGAATGAGAATGACCGACCAAATAGGAAAAACATTGTGGGAATTACCTGTGCCGGAAAAATTCAACGACCATTGTCTGAGTTTGCGATTATTAATGGCTGCGGATTCAAAAGAATCAAAAGGCGACATTGAAGATCTTGAGCAATTCTTCACCGAAAACCAAGTCGCAAAACGACTTGTCGCAAAATGGTTCAACAGAAACAAAGAAACAGGTGCCTTTGATATTAATTTGGTGGCAGACAGAGGTTATTACAATGCATCTCAAGCGGATTTGAACATGGCAATGAAAACGGTGCGGGGACAAGCAATGCTGGCTGATGCCGGTGAACAACTCATACCCAACACCTTTGTTGTGGTGAGCGATGTTACCTACGTGGACAAAAAGTCACAAGCTGAAACAGCAGCAGGAATATTAAATATTATCGGTGACATTGCAAGTCTTGCCAGCGGTATATCTAATATGTCAAGTCACAATAATACTGCATCCAGTACGTCAAATCTCGTTAAGAGCATGAGCGATTTGGGCGGTTCCATCAGCAATATGGTGGCAGGATTTACCGTGAAGATGAATAGCCATTTATTTCAATTGGTTTGGGATGAATCAACCGCCGCTACATTCTACAATCAATACTATTTTAACGACCAAAATATCGATGATGCCAAAAAATCAGCTTTTGAAGAAGATGAAAATACTTTCAAACTGAAATATATCGGATCCTATAGCGCAATAAGCGATAAAACTGTTATGCGCGGCATTAAAAATGACGAAGAGGTCTTTCGAAAAGTATTAGCTCGCAGCATTGATAAAAATATTGTAAAACTTCAAAAAGAATTCGATGTTTTTAAAGTCGTTGTTCCAATTTATAAAGTTCAAAACGATAAGATTTTGGCCCAAATAGGTCTCAAAGAGGGCGTAAGTCCAGATTCTAAATACGAAGTCATTGAACGAGTGGAGGATGCCGATGGCAATATTTCCTATCAGCGAAAGGGTATTATCCAGCCAGAAGAAAGACAAATTTGGGACAATCGTTACATGGCAGTTGAAGAAGAAGCCACTAATGCCAATCTGAATTTTACGACCTTCAAGGTGATTTCCGGTTCGGGATTTTACCCTGGTATGCTTTTGCGAGAAATTAAATTTTAATATTAATTCCCTTTTAATTTTAAACCGACGAGCCGACGGGATATAACTGGCTTGTTTATTATGAAGAAATTATTATTAATCGCAGGAATAGCAACAATTACCGTGCTATCTTTGTCATCCTGTAAAAAAACTTGTGTATGTAAAGAAAGTAACTCTACTCGTTTACAAACTATAGAAATTAGTTCCGGTTCATGTCTTTCATATGCACAAGCATTTGAAAGTGGTAATAATCCAGCTGGTCAACATTGGACTTGCAGATAATTGAATCTTTTTACCAAAAATGAGAGAGGATGGCTAAAAGTAGTCATCCTCTTTTTTTGTTGTTCAGAATTATCCCGTTTAATCTTGTTGAGATTCCGGTGTTTCCTCCTTACGTCAGAAACATCGGAATGGCGATGAGTCACGCCTACGCAAGGGCGGCGGCGCAACATAAGAGGTTAAGGTACGTGTGAGAAGCCGCCGCCACTTCTTGACCAATGATTCGTCGCCATTCCGACGAAGCGGAGCGAAGGACGGAATCTCTTCACAAGACTTAAAGGATAATTTCAATTTTTTCACCTAACACTAACAATAATTTTTGTATATTTGCAAACTTATTATCAAACAAAAAAATCATAATATTATGCCTGAAAAACCTATCGTAAGATATTCAGATGAAGAGTTGGCAGAATTCAAAGCGCTGATTGAAGAAAAACTCGCCGAAGCCAGAAAGAATTTAGCCTCCTATTTGGACGCATACAGCAACGCCGGAAACGACACTATGGATACCGCCCCCACTTTCAAAAACCTGGAAGAAGGAAATATGGTATTGTCCAAGGAAGAAAACGGACAATTGGCCGCGCGCTTGGACAAATACATTAAGAATCTGGAAGCCGCCCTAATCCGCATCGAAAACAAAACCTACGGAATCTGCCGCATCACCGGAAAACTCATCCCCAAGGAACGCCTAAAAGTCGTACCTCACGCCACCCTTAGCTACGAGGCCAAAGTAAATCAGAACAATAAATAGTTTTTTCTGTGAAAAAAAGTACCAAACTCTCTCTCTTATCTGCCGGCATCATCGTTCTGTTCATTATCCTTGACCAAATCCTGAAGATTTGGGTGAAAACCCATTTGCTTCTCGGTGAGCATATTTCCGTCATCGGCGATTGGTTTTATCTTTATTTTATTGAAAATGAAGGGATGGCTTTCGGCTTGTCTTTCGGACAAAACCTCGGCAAACTGCTGCTGACCGTCTTCCGTATCTTTATTGTCGGTTTTTTAATTTATTATTTAATCAAACTGATTAAAAAAGATAAAGCAGATGCAATTGTCGTGACCGTTTTGTCGCTGATTATCACAGGCGCCGTTGGCAATATCATCGATTCTTTGTTCTACGGTATCATCTTCAACGAAAGCACTCCAACCACCTTGGCAACACTTTTCCCTGACGGTGGTGGCTATGCTCCCGTGCTTTACGGTCGTGTGGTGGACATGTTCTATTTCCCGCTATTTGTTATTCCCGACTGGTTCCCCATTTTTAGCGGCGAATACTTCTTTCCGGCCATTTTCAATTTGGCCGACAGTTGCGTAACCGTGGGTATTATCCTCGCCTTGATTTTCTATAAAAGGATTTTTGTCGATGAAACAAAAAGTCAACCCATAGAAAATCAGCAAAAATAACGACATCTCACTATTTTCTATCATTTTTCTCATCAATAGCTTTAGTTGTCTTTATAATGAAAACAGAAATTATGTCTCCGGTGGGCTCCTACGAGTCTCTTATGGCCGCCATCCAGGCAGGTGCCGGCTCTGTCTATTTCGGCGTGGGCAATATGAATATGCGTTCCCGCTCCGCCGCCAACTTCACCAACGACGACCTGCCCAAGATTACCAATATCTGCAAAGAACATAAAGTCAGAACCTATCTGACCGTCAATACGATTATCTATAATAACGAAGTTACTGAAGTCCGTCAACTGATTGACTTGGCGAAACAATGCGAGGTTTCCGCCATCATCGCCTTTGACTGGGCCGTTATTCAATATTGCCGAAAAGTGGGTGTGGAAGTGCATATTTCCACCCAATGCAACATTACCAATATCGAAGCCGTACGGTTTTACGCGCAATTTGCCGACGTGATGGTGCTGGCCCGCGAGGTTTCGCTGGCTCAAGCCGCCGACATCTGCAAAACCATTAAAGAAGAACAAATCTGTGGCCCCTCCGGACAACTTGTCCAAATCGAAATGTTTGTCCACGGAGCCCTCTGTATGGCCGTCTCCGGCAAATGCTACTTAAGTCTTGACAACCTGGGCTACTCCGCCAATCGCGGCGCCTGCCTGCAACCCTGCCGCCGTAAATACCGCGTGAAAGACGAAGAAAGTGATATGGAACTTCTCGTGGACGGCAAATATATTATGTCGCCCAAAGACCTTTGTACCATCGGTTTCTTAGACAAGATAATCAAAGCCGGCGTTTCCATCCTCAAAATCGAAGGCCGCGGCCGCTCGGCAGAATACGTCAAAATGGTTACCACTTGCTATCACGAAGCGTTACAAGCCATCGAAGACAACACTTTCACACAAGAAAAAGTTAGCCATTGGATGACTCGGCTACGTAGCGTATATAACCGAGATTTCTGGGACGGCTACTACTTAGGACGAACGATGGGAGAATGGACCGAACGCTACGGTTCCCAAGCCACGCGCGTAAAAACACATATCGGGAAAATCACCAACTATTATGCCAATATCGGTGTCGCCGAAATCTTTATTGAAACAGGAAGTTTGAATTTAGGCGAAACTGTTCTCATTAGCGGTCCAACAACAGGCGTTTACGAAACCGTGCTCAATGAGATTCGCGTGGATTTGAAACCTACCGACCATGCCGAAAAGGGCATCTATTGCTCCATTCCCACAACCGAATTGGTGCGCCGCGGCGATAAAGTCTATAAGTGGACCGAAGTTGTAGATGAATTTTAAACTATAAATTTTTTCTAAATTTTATTTTTCTATAAATAAAATATGTATATTTGCAACCATATACTTGGCGCAAAAACATACAAATTTTATCTATTATCATACTTATAATCAAATAATTATGGAAAGAAAAGATCCGATTGAGGAAGCTAAAAGATATGTAGAAAATGCGAAAAACATCTTGCAGGAACACGGGGAATTGGACATCGACACAAAAGCATACGCCGACCGAAAATACGTGAAAATGGCCGGCAATACCCTATGGAATGGCTGCCTATTGGCCTTGGAAGCCGTATTTCACCTCAGACAAGGCAAAGGTCGCCCTTCCATTGAAAAATACACGAAAGCCATTGCCAAACGAGACAAAAAGTTACTGTCGTTTGTGAATTTGGGATACGATACGATGCATTTGGCTATGGGCTACGACGGGAATCAGGCAAAAGCGGTCAGTGACGTGGGGTTTCAAACCGCCAATTCCATCATTTCCCGCTGCGAACAAATGATGGCAAAATAATTTTTGCAAAAAAATTTCCTGACAAAAAAAGAATTATCAGACAAAACATAAATCATCTATTACAAAAGGGTCTAAATATACAAATATTATTTAACTCATAATCAAACAATTATGGAAAAGAAGAATCCAATAGAAGAAGCAAAAAGGTACGTGGAAAACGCAAAAAACATTTTGCTGGAACACGGGGAATTGGACATCGACACAAAAGCATACGCCGACCGAAAATACGTGAAAATGGCCGGCAATACCCTATGGAATGGCTGCCTATTGGCCTTGGAAGCCGTATTTCACCTCAGACAAGGCAAAGGTCGCCCTTCCATTGAAAAATATAAAGAAGTAATTTCCGGAAGGGACAAAAAACTATTGTCTTTTGTGAATTATGGGTATGAAATCATGCATCTTTATATGGGCTACGACGGAAATCAGGCAAAAGCGGTCAGTGACGTGGGGTTTCAAACCGCCAATTCCATTATTTCCCGCTGCGAACAAATGATGGCGAAATAAACACCACCATCACTTCCCACTATGAATTCTTCTTTTATAAATTTCAAAAGTGTTTTCCAATAAAGACGCTATCGTCATCGGTCCTACACCGCCCGGAACAGGCGTGATGGCCGCCGCCTTCTTCTCAATACTGGACACATCAATACTGTTATAAACGTCGCCCACCATTTTCCCATCCACACTGTTGATGCCTACATCCACCACTACGGCACCCTGCTTGATCATATCAGCATTAATCAAGTTGGGACAGCCAATGGCTACAATCAAAATTTCGCCCTGACGCGTCAAATAGGACAAATCACGGGTTTTGCTGTGGCAGACGGTTACAGAGGCATTTTCTCGCAACATCAATTGCGCCATGGGCTTGCCCACCAAGTTGCTGCGCCCAATGACAACCGTATGCTTACCGGCAATTTCCACATTTTCTGACTTCAAGAGCGACAAAATTCCTTTGGGCGTACAAGGAATGATACACTCCTCCGATGTATTCAACAGCCCCACATTCATCGGGTGAAGTCCGTCAACATCCTTACGGTAGTCGATGGCATTGAGAACCACATTCTTGTCAATGTGTTTTGGCAATGGAAGCTGCACCAAGATGCCGTCAACACTGTTATCCTCGTTCAAAGTCTTGATTAACGACAACAACTCTTCCTGCGATGTGGAAAAAGGCAAATAGTGCATGTCGCTTTCTATGCCGACTTCATTACAGGACTTTCCCTTGTTTTTCACGTAGGTCATACTGGCGGGGTCGTTTCCTACCAAAATAACCGACAACTTCGGCGCACGACCGTATTTGTTTTTGCAAAAGTCAATTTCTATCGCTAAAACAGACCTTATTTTTTTGGCTAAGGCAGCCCCGTTCATGATTCTCATAGTTATTTTCTTTTGAAGTTGCAAACTTACGCTTTTTTTCTTTATCTTTGCATTGAATATTAAAAACATTAATTATGAAAACATCACATTTATTTACTTTTTTAAGCGGTGCCTTGATTGGCGTTATCATCGCTTTGTTGTTGGCCCCTGAAAGCGGCGATGAAACACGTAAAAAAATCAATGAAAAATTGAAGGAACGCGGAATTAACCTAAGCAGGGAACAATTAGACGAATTTATTAAATCCTTCAAGGAAAAATTCAATATCAAATCAGACCAGGAATTGCTTGTCGATGAACAAACAAGCACTGAACCAGAAGAATAGGACTTATGCTTGATTTTTTCAAAAATACAGATGGCGAAGATCGCGATGCCTATAAAAGTATCGTCAAAAATGCCAAAGAATATGGTAAATTGCATCTGCAATTGCTAAAATTAAATGCCGTCGGCAGCTTGTCTCAAATCATCTCCTACCTGATTATCATCATAGTGGGAGCACTGTTGTTGATGGGCGCATTCCTTTATTTTTCAATGATTTTGGTGGTCTGGATGAAGCAATTGACAGGAAGCTGGATATATGGTTTCCTCATTATGGGCAGCATTTTCATCCTTTTGTTTGTCATTCTATTGCTTTTGCGAAAAAAGATTATGGTGAATCCCATTATCAAAAAACTCAGTTCTATTCTGTTCAAGGAAGAAGTGGAATCGCCAGATGAAGAAGAACTACCTGTGGTAGAAACCGCTGATCTTTCAAAAATCGATACGGGAAAGGAGGAAAACAATGATTAACAAACGCATTTCCCAGTATTCTCAATTGTCGAATTTGCAAGATATTGAAAGAGAAAAAAAGCATCTCAAGCAATTAATTAAATTCCAAGGGACTAAAATTGAAAAAGACTGGGATGAAATTTATGACTTTTGGAGTTTTATTCCCAAAATCACCCGTTCAGTGAATCATTTTATCAAAAAAATACCATTGGATTTAGGTATTTTGACAGTTATCTTAGATTTATTATTCAGAAAGAAGAAAAAATGAACGGAGACCCCAAACTGTACGCACTCTTAGAGCAATTAGGCATTGATTTTGAATATTTGGAGCATCCTGAAGCACCGACTATTGAAATTGCCAAGCAATACTGGGCCGGCCACGATGCCCAACACTGCAAAAATCTGTTTTTCCGCAACCACAAAGGGAATCAGCATTACCTGGTTTTACTGAATTGTGACCAAAATATGGCCATTCACGATATTGAAAAGCAACTGCACCAAGGCAAATTGAGTTTTGCCTCGGAACAGCGACTGATGAAGTATTTGGGCGTAAAGCCGGGTTCGGTCACTCCTTTCGGACTCATCAACGATGAAGAACACCACGTCATCGTCTTCATTGACAAAACGCTGCAACTGGCCGAAAAAGTCAGCTTTCACCCCTGCGTCAATACCGCATCGCTAATTATCAAGCGCGAGGATTTGGTGAAGTTTTTGGATTATTGCGGCAATCGCTACGAATGGCTGGAAGTGTATTAGATTTCAAGGAATATTTGCTTCACATAACAAAAAAAGGAGACCAAACGGCCTCCTTTTTCATGAATATGTAATTAAATTCAAAATTTCTTAAAGGGAAGACTTTTGGCAGTAACGTCAGCAGGAGTCCATGTCGCATTGTTGAAGACAATATTCAGACTTTTCTCAGCATCAGTATTTTGTTTGATCAATGTTCCCGTTATTGTTGCGGTAATGGTCTTTGTGTCAAAGTCAATTGCGGTAATGTTGGTGGTCATTTCTTCAGGTTGCCAAATTGGATTTCCGGTCACATCCGTGTCATCTTCATTATCCATATACATCATGGCATTCAAATCGGTAACATAAGTGAAAGTTCCGGTATGATTTGATATATATCCCATAAATCTTGGATATTCCACTGAAGTTTTTTGTATCCAAACAGTGAGAAGTCCCCATGAAGCCAAATTGTATTGATCAACAAAAAAGTAGTTTGTTGTCCAAGTTTCGTCGCCGAAAGTAATCGAGATGCCGTCTGTAGGAGGAGGGGTGGGTGTAGAAGCCTCAAACGTAGCGGTATAAGTGGCGTTTTGGGTAACGGTAATGGTACGCGGATTATCGGTATTGCCATCCTGCCAGCCAACGAATTTGTAACCTTCATTTGCCGTGGCTGTCAATGTGGCCGATGCGTTTTCTGTGTATGTGCCACCACCGGTAACAGTACCCCAAGCGGTATTGTTCGCATTCACCGTGATGGTGAATTGTTTATCCTTTTTGCAGGAAACAAACAAAAGGCCGCAAGCCAAAAGAACAATGCCTAAAAATTTGATGTTTTTCATAATTAAAATTTCTATTGTGTTACGATTAGATTTATTTCACAAAAATACAAAAAATATATAGAACCCACGAAAACATTTTCGTTTATAATAAATTTTCCAAGTAAAATTTGAATTTACTTGTTTTTGATAGAATCTATTTTGGGCATTTTTTGAGGGTTAAATCTTTTGATTCTTGAATCATTATTATTTTTTCGCGGAGTTTGCTCCACTACGGGGATAGGCGTATGTGCCAACCAAACACCATCTCTTTTACGCAATTCCAACGTGCCAGAGAAATCCTTGATTGGCGTAACCTTATGATAAGTCGCAATGGCGCTGGTATCGCTGGTAAATTCCAAATTCGTGATTTCCAATTCGGCTGGAGTATCTGACTGAATATACGCCTTATCCACGGCATTTATCAATTGGCGAGCTTTAACCAACGTAGTACTTTTTGTTTCTTCCGTGGCAAATGGTTCTGCCTGATCTACCAGATAATTGGCCATAGCATACGAATATTCGTAGGCGGCCTTTGTCGCATTCTGTTTATCAGTATGACAAGCCGTAAAGAAAATGCAACAAAATACAGGCAAAGTTAAAAACAAATAATTTTTCTTTTTCATAAATATAAATATGAAAAAGAGACTGTCCAAAAGGCAGTCTCTTTTTCATTCTATTAAAGTGAATTTAGATTATCTAACTCTAGTAAATTTAGGTGCCTTTTGACCTTTTTTCATAGTACTGGCTTTTGATTCCAATATAGTCCAAGAGGCATTATTCATATTACCAGACAATTGCTTCATTTCACCATAAGAAGTACCACCACTTGCAATGAGATTAGCTAAATCCCAAATGTCTTCTGTAAAAGTTGCAGTAGTTGTTTGGGCATTAAGGTCAAAAGCAACAACATTTTCAACAAATGATGTTTCATCATAGTTCCAACCAAGATATTCACCTGGTTCAACTCCAAACATAGCAGCTGTTTCTTCATCTAATGTTACAAGATAAGTTGGATCATAATAACTAAAACAATCATAAGTTTGATCATAAGTATAATTACCTGGAGTATTTTCCAAAAATCCTTCCAAATAAATATCGGCACCAGTTTCACTATCTGCGGATTTATTAATAACGTAAGTCATATAATCTTGAGCACTGTGATCTACAGCACCAACATTATATGCAGTCCAAGAACCACCATTGAATGTGATTGTAGTTGAGCCAGTCACTGGGCCAGGACCAGGAGTTCCTGATTCTTCAAAAGTAGCAGTGTAGGTTTCGTCTTTAGTTACGGTAATGGTACGAGGATTGCTTGTGTTGCCGTCCTGCCATTTTACGAATTTGTAACCTTCTTTTGCAGTTGCGGTCAAAGTGGCTGTTGCATTTTCAGCAAATGTGCCGCCACCGGTAACTGTACCCCATTCGGCATTGTTCGAATTAACAGTAATGGTGTATTGTTTCTCTTTTTTACAAGAAACGAACAACATACTGCATGCTAAGATGGCAACGCCTAAAAATCTTAATGCTTTCATTTTTTGTTTTTTTAAGTTAATAATAATGTGACAATAATTGTTTTAAAAATAACGTGACAAAGATACAAAATATTTTGCGATAATGATTATTTTTGTTTGCAAGTTAACAACACTTGAATGTTAAATACAAACCTTAGTATTTTTTCAAGAAATCCACGAGTTTGCGCATAGCTCGTCCACGATGACTAATGGCGTTTTTAGCCTCATCTCCCATTTCGGCAAAAGTTTGGTCAAAGCCTTCGGGTAAAAATACAGGGTCATAGCCAAAGCCGGCAGTTCCGCGCGACTGTTCAATGATATACCCATCAACACGACCTTCAAAAAGGTATTCTTTGTCATCCATAATGAGTGCTATAACCGTCTTAAAGCAAGCGTTGCGATTGACTTTCCCCTCCATTTCACGCAGGAGCTTGTCCACATTGTCTTGATACGAACAATGCTCGCCAGCAAAGCGGGCTGAATACACGCCAGGGCGGCCGTCCAATGCCTCCACTTCCAAGCCGGTATCATCGGCAAAGCAGTTGCAGTGATAATGCTCGTGGACATAGCGTGCCTTCTGCAAAGCGTTTCCCGTCAATGTATCCGCCGTCTCGGGAATTTCAGTCAAACAACCGATGTCTTTTAAATTCTTGATTTGAAAGGCTTCGCCCAAGATTTCTACGGCTTCAAAGGTTTTGTGCTGGTTGTGGGTGGCAAAAATAAGTTCCATAAATTTAAAACAACAAAAGATGATATAAAAAACTTATATCATCTGTATGATTATTTAATGTTGAAAGCACTGATTATTGGGCAGCGCCTTCGATTTCAATAGCTTGTTTTCCTCTATAATATCCACATTCGGGACATACACGGTGAGGCAGAACAGCTGCGCCACAATGGCTGCATGTTGTGAACTGAGGAGGAGTCATAAAATCGTTTGCTCTTCTCTTGTCTCTTCTCGTTTGAGAATGTCTTCTTTTAGGATTCGGCATAACTTATTGTTTTTTAATATATTAATCTAATTTCAAGTTTTTCAACGCTGCCCATCGCTCATCCATTTCTTGATGTTTCTCGCTATGGGACATCGTCTCCAACCGTTTTAACACTTCTGGATTACATGTTGAATTCCCGTTTTCGTCATCTGGATGGACTATTTTATGGGGCAAGGCCAAGCGGATTGTTTCATAAATAAAATGGAACAAGTCCAATTCATAAATATTTTCATCTACCATCCATATATTTTCGTCATTTTCAAAATCCTCTTCCACCGCCGGCACTAAATTGACGATTAACTGTTCGGAAAAGTCCATTTTTAAGGTAACAGGATCCAGACAACGATCACACAACGCCACGACCTCACCCGCAAAATGGAACTTCAAATCCAACATTTTCTCACTTTTGTCCATTTCAACTTGCAAGTTCAATAACCCGTCTTGCAATTCTGAAATCTCGGACATTTCAAAGAACTCTTTGTCGCAAACCATTGAGTATGAATACTTCCCGATTTCAACGCCCGCCATTCTAATCTTAAATTCGTCTCTTTTTTCTTTCGTACTCATGTCTCGATTTTGGGGTTGCAAATATACAAATTTTTTGGTATAAAATCTTAATATAGTTTTTTTTAGCAAATTTTATAACATCATAATTTTTTCAGTGTCAAAATCAATTTTGAAAAATTTGTGTTCAACACCATTGGTAATGCCAATTATCGGAGCGCGAAGCGTTTTGTTATATCGACCTGCCTGTTCCATAACTTCTTGTGTTAATGCGATATGCGGAGCCTTGCATTCAATCACCATCCAAGGTGTGCCCCGGTCGTCAAAAACAACCAAGTCATAACGCCGAGATAGACCGTTGACACTGATTTCGCGTTCCACGGAAATATGCGAAATGGGTATTTGCTTCGCCATCAGCAAAAACTGGATAAACTGTTGTCTTACTTCTTCTTCTGGGGTAGCAGGAACCCATTTTTTACGAACAGGGTCAAAAAATTCCTTCGTTTCGCCGACAACACGTTGTTTAAGCATCTCTATTTACGTTCGATTTCTTGCTGAAGACTTTCCTTTTTGTCGTAATTATACATTTCACGGCAGAGACTATCATACTTCATATACAAATAGGCACGTCTCAACTTAAGGGTTTGACTATATTCACCCGTTTGGGTACTCCACTGGTCGGCAACAAGACGGAAACGCTTGATATGTTCGTGTTCGGCCAAGCGGGAATTAATCTTATCCACTTCTTTCTGAATGCGTTGACTCACATCCGAATT
>JAKSMH010000090.1 GCA_024400715.1 Bacteroidales bacterium
AAAGCTGTACCTTTGCACTCGGTTTTGGATGATATGAACTAAATAGAATTTACCATAAATGAATGCATAAATCTCTAACTTCATATAAACGTGGATTAGCAGCAACTTTATTGTTGCTCTTTGCCGCGTATTATATTGATGTGAACTGCTTTGTGCATTCACATGTAGTGAATGGAGTAACGATTGTTCACTCCCATGTCCATAGAAATTCGCACCATGCTTCCAACGACGGTGGGCACAGCACCTGGCAGATAAATCTCATTGCGACAATCAATAGCCAATTCCTCTTTACCGACACCAATGGGAACACCAATATTAGCCCTATTGATTATGTAATTGAGACCATCCATCATGTACAGGAATGTCTGGCTCCACAGGTTCATAGCATACATTTTGGTCGGAGAGCCCCTCCGTCGGCATAAACGATTGCCTGATCTTCAATTATTTTTTACGTATTATTTTAATTCGACTTCTATTCTCGGATAGAGGTCTTAAACTGGTATTTAGATATGTCAACTATACAAAAACAATTTTGTATGGCCATGCTGTGTTTGTGTGCCATACATCTACATGCCCCAACACACTCTCACATTGCTGGTCATGTATTAGATGCTGCAACCAAAGAGCCTTTGAGCTACATCAATGTACATCTCAAAGGCACATCTATTGGTTCGACAACCGACGAGAGTGGTCATTATTTCCTGAAAAATGTTCCTATTGGACAGCAAGTCCTTGCCTTTTCTTTCGTAGGGTATAAAACGAAAGAAGTGCCTGTTCTGATTGAAGCGGATTCCACCTATATTTGTAATGTGGAAATCGAAGAAACAAGTTATTTACTTGAAAATGTCGTGGTCTCTGCCAATAAATATGAGACCAAACAAAAAGAAGTGGCATCTATCGTGAATGTCATTTCTCCCCATACCATAGAAAACACATGCTCTAACTCGATGGCCGACGTGCTGAATTTCCAGCCGGGGTTGCGGGTTGAGATGTCGTGTAGCAATTGTGGGGTTCCCCAACTGCATATCAATGGTTTAGATGGCCAATACAGCCAAATTCTATTGGATTCACGCCCCATATTTTCTTCTTTAGCCAGCGTTTATGGGTTAGAACAGATACCTACAGGCATGGTGGACAGAATAGAAGTGATACGAGGTGGATGCAGTGCTTTGTTCGGGGCGAATGCCATAGGTGGTGTTGTCAATATCATCACCAAAGAACCGAGCCGAAACTATATAAGCCTCAACAATCAAAGTCTTTTTACCGAAACAGGCTCCTATGACATCAATACCAACATCAATGCATCGGTACTATCGCCTAATGAAAAGGTGGGAACATATATCTTTGGCGTTCAACGCGACCGGAAACAATACGATCGTGACAACGATGGATACAGCGACATCCCTAAATTGCAGACAACCACATTGGGCTTCCGCAGTTTCTTCAGAACGACTTCTTATTCCAAGATTACATTGGAGTACCACCATACATCAGAATTCCGTCGTGGTGGTTATGGTATTGATTCCTTACAACCCCATGAGTCGCCCTTGACCGAACAACTAAAGCACCAGATTAATGCAGGCAGTCTTCGTTGGGACTATTTCACAGCCGACAATCGACATTGTGTGACACCATACGCTTCGTTCCAGCATACGGCTCGCGAAAGTTATTTTGGCACGAACTATAACCCCAACGCCTATGGACAATCCAAAGATATTACAGCCGTTGTGGGAGGCCAGTATCGTTTCTCCTATCCTTGCGGTCAAATGCCGGCTGACTTGAGTGCAGGTGTGGAATATTCGTCCAATCAATTGCACGACAGGATATTGGGATATCATCGCGACCTAAGGCAAACTGTTCACCTCTATGGCGGATACGTCCAAAATGAGTGGAAAAACACCAAATGGTCAGTGCTGATTGGCGGAAGGTTGGAGAGACATAATCTATTAACCAAACTCATCTTTACCCCACGAGCCAATGTGCGATATACGCCTATCAATGACTTGATTTTTCGGGTAGGATATGCAGGCGGCTACCGTGCTCCACAGACCTACGATGAAGACTTGCATGTAGGAGCCGTTGGAGGAGAGGTGCATTTGATATCCATCGACCCGAATCTCAAAGAGGAACGCAGTCACTCGGTCACGTCAAGTGTCGATTGGTACAAGTCGATTGGCAAATGGGATATAAACCTCACGGCAGAAGGGTTCTTCACCCAACTCAATGATGTCTTTGCTTTGCGTGAAGAAGGATATGACGAGCAGGGAAATCTCTTGCTCATGCGTGTCAATACTACCGGCGCACGGGTGGCAGGGATAAATGTAGAGGGAAAAGTTGGATACGGCAGATTATTTACCATGCAGATGGGCTATACATACGAGAAAAGCCGTTATATAGAGCCGTTTCAATGGAGTCCGACCATTGCACCGCAAAAACGCATGTTTCGTGCCCCCGACCATTATTGATTCTTCATGGTGCATCTACGTCCTGTCAAAGGTTTTACCATCACTACAAATGGAAAAATTACCGGAAGTATGCTGGTGGAGCATTACGCAGGTTTTATTCCACAAGATGAAGAAGTGGAAACGCCTGTGTTTATTGAGTGGGACATTCGCATTGCTTATGAAATACCGCTTTACAAAAATTACACCTTAGAAATTAATGCCGGTGTCAAGAATCTGTTAGATCAATACCAACGCGATATGGACAAGGGAATGAACAAGGATGCCGGTTACATTTATGGTCCTTTCACCCCTCGCAGTTATTTTGTGGGGCTGAACTTGAAGATATAAGAAGCTGTTTTGATTTTATTCCGTCATTTTACAGGTAATTTGAGATTACCAAGGCATACAAGAAAATGCTTAAAAACGAAAAGAGCCTTGGTTTGTTCAGCCAAGACTCTTTTTTGGTACCGAAGGCCAAACCTATTTCAATATCAATGGATTATGTAAAATACCACATTATTAATTGATTCTCAATCTTTCAAGCAACCGATTGGGACGACGAAGATGCCATCCTTTCGCTGGTAGGCATATTGTCCGACTGCGGTCAAAACCATTTTGAATGAAGGGGCTGGCATTCTGCTTGTGTCAATGGTATTGGCGAGGGCTTGAAGCGAACTTACACCTTCTTCAATAAGTTTCGTTCCACCGAGTTTCACTTCAACAAGGGCGTATGTTCCGTTTCGGCGATGCAGCACCGTGTCACATTCAAGACCTGAACTGTCACGATAATGATACAACCGGCCATCGAGAGCTTCAGCAAACACACGCAAATCACGCACAGCAAGGTCTTCAAAGAACAAGCCAAAGGAATTCAAGTCATTAATCAGGTCGCTGGGGCCAAGGCCAAGGGCAGCGGTTCCAATGCTGGGATCAACGAAATGTCTGGTATCACTGGTTCGAATTGCCGACTTGCTCCGAATATTGGGATTCCAAGCCTCTAAGTCTTCAACGACAAACAATCGTTTCAACGCCTTTATATAGTCGGCCACCGTATCTTCATCCAGCGATTTGGCATCATTCGACAACATGTCGGCCTCAATGGTTCAATACGAAACCTGATGGGCAATGTTTCTGGCGTATGACCGTAGCAAAAGCCTTGCACGGCCGGGATTGCGCTTCACACCGTCAACCCGCTGTATGTCAATCTCTGTCACAGCGTCAACATAATCCAGAGCTTGATCCAGAGCCAATTCGCCATGCAGGAATGTAGCCTGCGGCCATCCGCCACGGCAAATAAGGAAAGCCAAATCTTCAAGACTAAGTTTGTTTAATTGAGGCTCGATAACGCCACCTTCAAACAAGTTTTTCAAGCTAACGCTTCCCAATGATTCGCCCGACTCGAAAAGGCTCATTGGCCTCATTTTGACACGGGCAATTCGTCCTGTTCCGCTATGCACAGTTTCGTCGGCTTGAGGAAGAACCGATGAACCTGTAAGTATAAACTGAGAAAAATCGCCACGGCTATCCACTTCGCTTCGGATACTATCCCACAACGACGGAATGGTTTGCCACTCATCGATTAGTCGGGGCGTTTCGCCTTGCAGCAAAGTCTTGGGGCTGACATCCATCATTTGCTGGCTTTGTCTCAAGACATCACTGTCGCCAAGGTCGAGCACGCTCTTAGCCTGTTGCCGTGCTGTGGTTGTTTTGCCGCACCATTTCGGCCCTTCAATCAGCACGGCTCCTTTGCCGGCCAATTTGCGTGCAAGCAGTTTGTCTGCTATACGCTGCTTATATTCCCGATTCATAATGCATCGATTTGTGATTTCGCTGCAAAATTACTGATTTTATTTTAATTACAAACTATTTAATTTGATTTTCGGTCATTTATTGTCAATTTGTTCGGTCATTTGTGAATATTTTGTTCGGTCGTTTGTGGAATTTTTGATGTATATGAGATGCCTGAAAACGAAAAGAGCCTTGGTTTGTTCAGCCAAGACTCTTTTTTGGTACCGAAGGCCGGGATCGAACCGGCACGAGTGTAACCTCATCGGTTTTTGAGACCGACGCGTCTACCGATTCCGCCACTTCGGCAACGCTTAAATTGCGGTTGCAAAAGTACAAAAAAATCCGTTTCTGCAAGTTTTTCGTCGGAAAAATTTCTTTCTGCCGATTTTTTCTAAAGAAAAAGCATTTTTATGCGAGACTTACGGCCAAAAAGCCTATTTTTGCAGCCGCAAACACAACACTACGTCATGTCAGAAAGATTTGTATCAATTTTTGCAGGCAGAGCCACCCACGAATTGGGTGAAAAGATAGCTGCCGCATACGGAAAACCACTGGGTAACGCCATAGTAACGGAATTTTCTGACCACGAATTTCAGCCTTGCTTTGAGGAAAGCATACGTGGCCATCACGTTTTCATCGTTCAGTCGACCATGCCTTCGGCTGACAACCTGATGGAACTCCTTCTTATGATTGATGCCGCCAAGCGCGCTTCAGCCCATAAGATTATTGCCGTTATCCCTTACTTCGGATGGGCACGTCACGACCGCAAGGACAAGCCGCGCGTCAGCATCGGCTCGAAACTGGTTGCCAACCTTTTGCAGGCTGCCGGTGTCAACCGCGTCGTGACCCTCGACCTCCATGCCGACCAGATTCAAGGTTTCTTCGATATTCCAGTCGATTCACTGTATGCATCAAGCATTTTCTTAGATTACATTAAGGATATGAATATTGACGATTTAATGTTTGCTTCGCCTGATGTGGGCGGTTCAAAGCGTGTATCGGCTTACGCCAAACGCCTTGGCACCGATTTCGCCATCATCAACAAGCAACGCGCCCGCGCCAATGTCGTTGACACCATGACGCTTATCGGCGATGTGAAAGACAGAAACGTCATCCTCGTCGACGATATCATCGATACAGCTGGCACCATCGTCAAAGCCGGTCAGCTGATTATGGACAGCGGTGCAAAGAGCGTCCGTGCATTTGCCACCCATGCCGTTTGCAGCGGTCCTGCTATGGAACGCCTCGACAATTCTGCGTTTGAAGAAATCGTCGTCACCGATTCCATCCCGTTGCCAGCTAATGCTTCAAAGAAAATCCACGTATTGTCAACTGCCAATTTGTTTGCCGATGTGATTCACCGCATCGAGTCATACGAATCAATCAGTACAATATTCAAATAATCACTTAATTACTAACACATTAAA
>JAKSMH010000091.1 GCA_024400715.1 Bacteroidales bacterium
GGCCGGCATCAGCGACTGCAAATTCGTGGTGAAGAAGTGATGAGGGTTCAGGGTATAGGGTTCAGGGTTTAGGTGGGTGACAACGTAAATCCCGAACCTCCGTAGGGACGCAATTCATTGCGTCCGCCGGGATGTTGCAATTCATCGCGTACGCTGGGATGTCACGATTCATTGCGTCCGTTGGTATAATGGTGGCCAGCATATAGAGCCCTTTCTCCGTGGATTCTACGTTTTCTAATTCTTCCATCGTATTTTGTTTTTGAATTTCTGCCGCCAAAGATACTACATTGAAAAGACGATATCAAGCGCAAAATACTGTGTTACAAGTGGTTGAAAAATTGTAAAAAAGAATAGCGTTTTGATCAACTTAATGTCGAAAATGTGCGGATTCCCGTTTTTGGGATTGAACGCCCAAAAGTTTTCACGGATGCGGATGAAATATCTTATACGATTGTCGCTCAGCCATTTAATCCATATCTCACCGACAAACTCGCGGTTGGCTAGCAAAGAGTCGATGCTGTCGGCAGCGAACAGGTTGATGTATCGCTGCACGAAGTCAATACGCTCCTGCGTGTTGGACGTGCCCCTTTTAGGCAACATGCTGAACAGCAGCGGATAGGCAACTCCGTCGTGCACCACGGCGAGTTAAATTCAGAAAGCCATCATAAACAGCGAAATGAGCTTGATATGGGCGAGATTGACATTTTTTCAAAAAAGACGCTCAGCGTGTCGGATAATTGATTATTTTTGCAATCATGATTGATGTTCATAGAGCCTAAAATGTGGTAGTTTTTTGCTCTAAATTACTGAATATTAATCACTTTTTTAAGGAAATAACAAAAAGGTTACCAATAGATTTTGTTGATAACTTTTTGTATAACAATAAATTAGATGACATTTTCAAATTTTTGTCATGTACTAAACATTTTTGCAAAAATAAATCTTTATTCTTTTTTAGAAAATCTATGGATAACAATTCTCATCCTTTTATAATCAAAAAACATTGGGTATTGGCCTTTGTATTTATCATTGTTTTAAGCCTAATTATCCACAATAAATACATCAATGAATTTCCCGTTTACATTCATTCTTGGGCACAATGTGACTGGTATGCTATGTCAAGTGGATTTACAGACAACGGATTGGATTTTTTTCACCCGCAGACCAGCATTTACAACAAACAATTTCCCGACTGGTGGGCCAGCTCCAGTAACAGCACCATTACCGCGACGGACTTTCCATTGCATGAGTACATAATAGCCATTGGAATGAGTATTTTCGGCACAACTTCTCCTTGGATATTTAGGGTATGGACATTGCTTATCAGTATGGCAGGAATGTTTTTTTTGTATAAACTTGCCTACTTGCTGACAAAAGATTTTTTTAAATCTCTATTGACCGTTGGCTTGGCCTTGACCGCTCCTGTCTTCGCATACTATTTTTGCGGTTTTCTGCCAGGCATACCCTCTTTTGCTTTTTCAGTAGCTGGACTATGGGCCTATTTTGAATATGTTTATCAGAAAAAATCACCCTATTTTCATATCAGCGTCATTTTACTCGGAATAGCCCTATTGATGAGGAGTACCTATGCCATTCCTTTGATTGCCGTATTATGTTATGAATTTTTACGTATTTGCCTGAAAGAGAGTTCTTGGGGAAACAAATTGCTGAGCGTGATAGCCGTTGGTGCAGTATATTTGGCTTGGCACTTATGGAATGGGCATTTACGTGCAAAATACGGTTCTCTTTTTCTCAATGAGTTGATGCCCCCGCAAAGCCTGGATAATGCCAAAGATATTTGGTTAAATGTTCAAGAACGATGGAAATTTCAGTATTTTTCGAAATTTCAACACGTTTTTGTTGCTATTATAGCCGTTTTATCCGTTGTTACGAGTGTCTATCAGCGACTTAAACACAAAGCGCAAGCTGAAAACCATCAAAGCTTGTCTCCTTGGTGGTTTGTGGTCATCTATTTGTTTGGGTGCGGACTGTTTGTCTTCGCCATGATGCAGCAATTCAGCGACCATGATTATTACTTTATTGATAGTCTTTTTCTTCCTATTTTGCTGATTTTCATTTTATTGATAGGCACACTTCCAACGTCTGAAAAACTCGGATTTTGCGTGGCAGAAATGATAGTGGCAATATCCGTAATCGTTTTGATGACCTATCAAGTTCGGGATATTCTGACAGAAAGACGGTACCCTAACGATCGTGCCTTACAATGCGCACAACATTACCAGAACAGCGCTAAATTTTTAGATGATGCTCATGTTGATCGCAAGGACAAGATATTAGCACTTTTTGCCTATCCACAAAATGCCCCATTTATACAAATGGAAAGGAAAGGATATATCTTGATGTGGTACAAGCCGGAAATCGTTCAAAATGTATTGGCAAGTCCATTTGACTACATTGTCATCGAGAACGAAATGGCAGCGGCAGAGTGGAACGAGCACGCTGACATGATTTCGCATTTACGCCCCATTGCCCACAACGAATTCCTTACTCTGTGCTGCTGGTCAGATAGTGTCTGTTGTCACAGTTTCGAAGAATTTGAGATAAATCCGTAAGACGTTCATACGGTTTTAGACTATCTTTGGGGAACATATAATTAAAAGTGATTGATTATCAGCAATATAAAGTATGAAAAAGCGAAATTTTTGCCAATATGTTTCCCATTTTGTTAAAAATAGATTAATTTGATAAAACCAGTAATTTTTCAGGATTCTTTAGAAGTAATATTCAGCCGAACAGTCGGCTTTGCGCGAAATGTCGCCAGAAATATCCTTACGGGTCTGGTTTACAACATGTTGCGATACGAGCAAATGCAAAGATTAGGCCTGAATTGATTTAATATAACACACTGAATATCAATAAAAATCCTCTCCTCCGAAAATTTCGATAAAAATCTCGCTAAACTATTGGAAATGAAAAAATAATACGTAACTTTGCAACGTAGTTCCCTTTTGATTTTTGTTTAACGGGCTTCGCAAAATTCAGAGGGACGATGTGAAAAGAGTAAAAATAGAAGTCCCCTATATTATATCGAACTCACGTTATGTTAAAAAGAGTGTTCGTGAAATCCAAAATTTTTTTTGTGCAAAATACAGCATTTGTGCAAGAAATCGTTTTGGCAATCCTCATTTTCATATTCACTTTCCCCGAAATGCAGCCCGACTTTTCCGCTGGGCTGGATGCTTCCTACGTATGGGGACTGAACTTCCTGTTTCACAATGACTACGACACTCTTATCAATCTTATCTATCCGTTTGGACCTTTGGCATTTTTAAAGATACCCACCGTCATCGGAAACAACTTCCTGATCTTTCTTGTTTTTTATACTATTCTCAAACTTACGTTCATCTTCTGTGCGTTTAAATTAGGTCGTGTTTTTTCAAAAAACGTAATTCTATCTGCTTTCGCTATCCTTATCTGTTCTTACTTTACTACCATAGATATGCTTTTCATCTTTTTATGTCTGATAATGAGCATATTATGGATAAAAGAAGATAAAATTCCCTATTTCATAGCAACAGCAGTACTGGCATTCATCGCTTTGTGCGTGAAAACTTCTATAGGAGTAAGCACCCTCTCTGTTCTATTTGTTTCATGGATTATTAAGTATGTTGAGACGAAGAATTGGAAATCAATGCTCATTCAGGCAGGAGTTGTCGCTGTGGTTGGCATCACGGTCGGGTTGGCGGTTTTTCACAGTTTCGGACGGCTGTTCCGATACGCACAGGGCGTCTGCTGGTTGGTTTCGGGCTATGGCGACGCTATGGTGCTGAAGGTATCTAATAATAAAATCGCCTTACTGCTCTTCATATCGATTTTTCTTTCATTCCCATTTGTGGTAAAAGAAAAACACCCTCGTTTTTTCTTTATTCTGACGCTCATGCCGGTGTTTGCTGTTTGGAAACACTCTTTTATCCGTGAAGATGTTTTTCACAATCAAGCCATTGTGCAATTCATCGTGGTCTATTGGCTGTTGATGTTTTTAATGGTAGAAAAACGACAGATTTTCACGATGATTTCTGCCGCTTTTTGTGTGCTGGCGTTATACGGCAATATGTCAAATGTATGGTTGTACGGGGGTCGGAAAATAGAGTATTGCGGGGTTAACAATTTCAAGGAGTGCTATTTTCATCACACAGATTTCGTGGAAAAGATGAAAGAAATAAGCACGAAAGGCATCTTTCCTGATGTCATGATGGATTCTACCATTCAAAAAATCGGAAGCAAAAGCGTGGATGTTTTTCCATGGGAATTCTGCTACGCAGCCGCCAATTCATTCCATTGGCAACCTCGTGTGACTTTATCCGCTCCTATGTCAAAAAAACTCAAAGATGCTTCTTGCGAAAACTACAATGGTTCAGAGGCCGCCGTGGATTTTGTGATATGGCATTTTGTTGACAACAACGGACATTGGGATGAAAATTACGACCAACACTATTTTCTGAATGACGAACCGCTGGTCGTGTATAACCTTCTTAATCATTACCAGATAGTGGAAAGGAATCCACGTTTTGCACTGTTACAAAAAGCCCGGAACAATCAATTGCGAACACCGGTTTGCAGTGAACCTGTCCAGGCAGCATTCGGCAACTGGTTACCCATCCCGGAAGTCAGTGTGCCTATCTTGAGAGCTAAGGTGATTTCAAAAACAACTTTGTGGGGAAAAATCAAATCTTTTCTTTGGAAAGGAGAATATTATTTTATTGATTATCAAACTTCAGAAGGCGTCCTAACGTATCGATATTTGCCCGAAACGGCAGATGACGGCTTATGGGTCGCTCCTTTTATCCATCATCCCGAGAATCCCGATTCGGATACTTTACAAGTGAAAGCCATCCGTTTGCGTAATACATCGGCAAAATGCGTGCATGCCAATTTCCAGCTTCAATGGGAGATGATAGATACAAATTAGCAGTACGCATTACTCGCATTTTTTCTTCAACATCATTTTAAACATTTAATTTTGATTCACTATCATTCAATACGGGAATTTTTGTAACTTTGCGCCTTGATTCAAAAAAAGTGAAAATTTATGGAATTATCAGAACAAGAAATCATTAGAAGGAAAAAATTAGAAGATTTGTTGAATTTGGGTATTAATCCTTATCCAGCAGCAGAATACGAAATCAATGCCACGACAGCACAGATTTTAGAGGAATTTCCGAAGGACAATACAAAATTCCAAAATGTAAGCATTGCGGGACGTATTATGAATCAACGTATTATGGGAGCCGTTTCCTTTTATGAAATCCAAGATTCTGTTGGCAGAATCCAAATCTACGCCAAACGCGACGAGCTTTGCCCTGACGAAGACAAAACGATGTACAACAACGTGTTCAAGAAATTGGACATTGGCGACATCATTGGCGTAAAGGGATTCGTTTTCACTACACAGATGGGCGAAACCAGTATTCACATCAAGGAATTTACCATCCTTTGCAAATCGGTTTGTCCGCTCCCCATCGTTAAGGAAAAAGACGGCAAAGTGTATGATGCTTTCCAGGATCCGGAACAGCGTTATCGTCAAAGATATATCGACCTCATCGTCAATCCGCAAGTGAAAGACACTTTCATCAAGCGTACCTTGATGGTAAACACGATGCGTAGTTTCTTGAATGAAAAGGGCTATTTGGAAG
>JAKSMH010000092.1 GCA_024400715.1 Bacteroidales bacterium
ACAGCGGAAACGCCTCAAGATGAAAATATTATCACGAAAGAAAATCGTGAAGCCCCGGATTTTTCCAAGGGCGTTTTGACCGAAGAAATCCTGTGGTATATGGGTCGCGTGTCGGCTCCCGAAATTTCTCCCGACGGCAAAACCCTGCTTTATGGCGTTAAATACTTCGACTATCACGCCAATAAGGGTAATATGGAGCTTTATACGATGTCGGTGGAAGGCGGCGAACCTACTAAGATAACCTCTTCCGCTGCCGATGAGGTACAGCCCATCTGGCGTCCCGATGGTAAGAAAATCGCTTACCTTTACCCGACTGACAAGGGTATGCAGGTGTTTGAATGCAATCCCGACGGTAGCGGAATCCAACAGCTTACCCAGGTGGATGGCGATATTAACGGTTTTTCCTATGCTCCCGATATGAAGCATATCATCTATGCTAAAAATGTACAGATTGATCAACGTATAGTGGACCGTTATCCCGACCTTCCAGAAGCTAATGCGATGATTTACGACGACTTGATGTACCGTCACTGGAATGCTTGGGCCGATGGCACCTATAGCCATTTGTTTATCGCGGATTATCCTGCTATTGATAATACTGTTGAATTGCTGAAAGATGAGAAATTTAATTCGCCGGTTCCTCCTTTTGGCGGAATGGAAGAGGTCGTTTGGAGTCCTGACGGCACCAAAATTGCCTATTGCTGCAAGCGTCTGTCTGGTCGTGCTTTCGCCGAAAGTACGAATACGGATGTTTTCATCTATGATTTGACTACTCAGCAAACCATAAACCTGACGGAAGGAAATATGGGCTATGATATGGATCCTGTTTTTTCTCCCGATGGATCTAAGATTGTCTGGTGGAGTATGAAGACGGATGGCTATGAATCAGACCAACATCGTCTGTTTGTTCACGATTTTAATACAAATGAAACGACGGACTACAGTAAGGATTTTGATTATGATGCCACTAATTTTGTTTGGAGTGCGGATGGTCAAACCATTTATTTCTTGAGTTGTTTTGAAGCTACGGTTCAAATCTATAAGTTGGATTTGACGACGAATGCCTACGAACAAATCACGGCTGGAGACCACGATTACAACAGCATATTGCTGGCTGGCGACAAGCTGATTGCCACGAAGTGTACGCACGCCTATCCTCAGGAAATTTTTGCCGTCAATTTGAAGGATGGCAGCGACCAACAGTTGACTTTTACCAACAAGGATATTTTGGACAAGATTACACCGGGTAAGACGGAAAAACGTTGGGTGAAGACAACCGATGGAAAACAGATGCTCGTTTGGGTGATTCTGCCGCCTCATTTTGACCCCAATAAACAATACCCAGCTTTGCTTTATTGCGAAGGCGGTCCGCAATCGCCGGTGAGCCAATTCTATTCTTTCCGTTGGAATTTCCAGATGATGGCCTCCAACGATTATATTGTGGTGGCTCCTAATCGTCGCGGACTTCCAGGTTTCGGCACCGAATGGAACGAGCAAATCAGTTTGGATTACGGTGGACAGAATATGAAGGATTACCTCTCGGCTATCGACGATGTGGCTAAGGAACCCTATGTGGATGAAAACCGTTTGGGTGCCGTGGGCGCAAGTTATGGCGGCTTCTCCGTGTATTGGCTGGCTGGTCATCATGAAAAGAGATTCAAGGCCTTTATTGCCCATTGCGGTATGTTCAATTTCAAGAGCTGGTATGGAACCACCGAAGAATTGTTCTTCGCCAACCACGATATCGGTGGAGCTTATTGGGAAAAGAATGTTCCTAAGAGCTATGACTTCTCTCCGAATAATTTTATCGGAAACTGGGATACGCCTATTTTGGTTATCCACGGCGGAAATGATTTTAGAATCCCTTATACGGAAGGTATGCAGGCCTTCGATGCTGCCCAAATGAAGGGTATTCCAAGCCGTTTCCTGTATTTCCCCGATGAATGCCATTTCGTCTTGCAACCGCAAAATGCTATTCTGTGGCAAAGAGAGTTCTTCAGATGGTTAGACCAATGGTTGAAAAAATAAGGAAATATTTGCAATGGCATATCCTGGATAGCTACGTCCTTAGGAAGTTTCTCGGGTCGGTGGTTTATTCCATTACGCTGTTGATGACCATCATTATCGTGGTGGATATTTCGGAAAACCTGCAGCGTTTCTTGGATAACAATGCCCCGATGTCGGCGGTCATCACAGGATATTACCTTAATTTTATTCCTTATTTCATCAATCTTTTTATTCCGCTTTTTACCTTTATCAGCGTTATTTGGTTTACTTCTAAATTGTCCGCCAACAACGAGATTATCGCAATCCTGAATGGCGGCGTGAGTTTCTACCGAATGTTGTATCCCTACGTTGTGGGTGCGTTGATTGTGGCTTCTTTCGCTATATTCCTGTCCAATTTTGTTGTGCCGCGAACCAACAGACAATTATATAAGTTTAAGGAAACCTATATGGGCGAGTCTTCCTTGGCGCGTGTAAATGTGCATATCAAAAATTCCGCCAATAGCTATATTTATATTGAAAGATGGACAAAGACCGAGAAAACGGGCTATCAGGTTACTTACGAGGAATCGGGAGACACTTCCCTCGATTACCGTATGTGCGCTCAGCAAATTACCTATAATGAGGAAAATCAGACGTGGATGTTAAAGGATGGCTTTGAACGT
This sequence comes from Bacteroidales bacterium, assembly GCA_024400715.1. The sequence continues at coordinate 2,670 of JAKSMH010000092.1, forward strand.
AAAATAGTGAATGGACAGGAAATCTTTTCTCGTTTTAAGGAAAAAGATACGGTTTTTAACTTGACACCAACAACTTTGAACCAGGATGTTTATGTGAGCGAGACAATGTCTTCTTCGCAACTGCGGAAGTTTATCAAGGATGAAAAAGCCAAGGGCTCAACCTTGGTTGACCAGTATGTTATTGAGCAACAGCGTCGTTGGGCCAACCCTATGGGTACGATTATTATGACGTTGTTTGCCCTTTGCGTATCGTCACGGAAAACCAGGAGAGGTGTGGGTGTCCATATTTTCATCGGAATGGGACTGGCTTTCTCGTTCGTTTTCTTCCAGCAGATTTCCACGGTATTCTCGGTTCAAGGCAATATGCCGCCGGGATTGGGCACGTGGATGCCTAATATTTTGTGCTTGATATTGTGCGTCTTTATGTTGAAGACGACGCCGAAATAGTTTTTTTAGGACGACCCAGCTTGACGGTGCCGCTGCACTTTTCATTTACTCCGCTTGGCGACTAAAAGCTGTTTTTTCTTCCAAGCAACTCGTCGGCAATGTCCCAATTGTTGTTGGCAATGAGCTTGCGAATTTGAGCCGAACGGACTTTAAGGTCGTTGAAAACAAATTCCGGAATGTTAATGATTTCAATCTGGTTTTCTTGACACCAGTCGGCAATGTTGTTGCAATTGCCTTCCCGTTGATGTCCGAATGAGTGGCTCGGTCCCATAACCAGGGCTTTTGCTCCAATTTTATCCCGGATAATCTGTTGGATGAAATCTTGGGGGGAAAGTTGTGAAAACGTCTTGGTGAAATGTATAACAATCAGATAATCAATATCTTCTTCTCCTATAAGTCGAATATTCTCTTCCAAAGGGAAAATTTGGAAAAAGTCGGTATTGGGATGAAGCACCACTTGCGGGTGAGGGTCGAAAGTAACGACAACGCTCACGCCGTTGATTTGCTTCGCATGATCTTTTACGTAGGAAAAAATTTGACGATGTCCCAAGTGAATACCGTCAAATGCGCCAACGGCAACAACTGGGTTTTGTAATCGGGGGACGTCGTCCAGATCAGTGATTACTTCCATAGTCCTATTGTCTTAATTTAGCTCCAATTTCACGTTCAAATGCGGCTATCAGCTTATTCATAACCTTGCTGATTTCGTCTTCGGTGAGCGTCTTTTCTGCATGTTGAAGCACGAAATTCAACGCATACGATTTCTTTCCTTCTTCAATCTTATCGCCTTCATAGACATCAAACAAACTGATTTTCTTCAATAACTTGGAACCGAATTTAAATCCGATTTTTTCCAAGGTGTCATAGCTGACATTCTTGTCGATAATCAAGGCCAAGTCTCGTTTAACTGCGGGGAAGTTGGGAATGGCTTGGTAGCTGACTTCTGAACGACTGGCCGCATAGAGGACGTGCGTGTCGATTTCCGCATAGCTGACGGCTTTCTTGATGCCGAAATATTTTAAAATGGATGGATGAACCTGACCGATGCGTGCCAATACCTCATCCCCGATTTTATATACGATATGATTCATCAGCTGTTGGCATTCTTCCACGGCGATTTCAATTTTATCCGTAGGAATGTTCACCTTGACAAAGATATTGTTTATTATATTTTTCAGATAGAATAAGTCCAAATCCTTGGCCGTGAAATTCCAAATGTCTTCGTAGGTTTTTCCCGTTGCGAAAAGTACGAGTCGCTCATCTTCAAGGAAACGTTCTGTAACAGCATCGTCTTTTTTGCTTTCCGTATTACGGCGATAGGTTTTTCCGAATTCGAATAAGCGCAGGGAATTTTGCTTGTTGTTGAGATTTCGTGCGATGTTTTCGAGACCGGAGAAGAGCAGGGTTTGTCGTAAAACGCCCAATTCATTGCTCAAAGGATTAACCAAGGCAATGGTTTCGTTCTCGTTGATGAAGTCAAATTTTTGGGCATATTCGGCTTTGGTCAAGGAATTGTTCATCACTTCGAAAAATCCGACATCTGCCAAGTAGGTGGAAATCTTTTTCTGCAGTTTGCGATCCGTGCGGTCGGAAATACAACTCAGCGGGAAGTTCAGAATTTCAGGGATTTCGATATTGTTGTAACCATAAATTCTTAATACTTCCTCAATTAAGTCGATAGGACGGGTAACGTCGGCACGATTCAAAGGCACAGTAACCAAAAGTTGTTCGTCACCGGAAGCTTGTACTTCCATACCCAACAGCATCAAAATGTTATTAACGGTTTGTTTGTCGATGATTTTTCCCGCTACCTTGTTGATTTCGTCATAGCGCAAAAGGATTTTTGGGCGTGTGATTTCCGTTGGATATACGTCCACGATGTCGGAAGTGATGGTACCACCGGTCAATTCACGAATGAGGATGGCGGCGCGTTTTAAAGCATAAATGCAGATGTCGGGGTCGCAGCCGCGTTCAAAACGGAAAGAGGCGTCGGTTTTGAGACCGTGTCTCTTGGCGGTCTTGCGAATGCTTACTGGATTGAAGTAGGCACTTTCCAGGAAAACGCGTTTGGTGTTGTTGGTGACGCCGGAATTAAGTCCGCCATAAACGCCACCGATGCACATTCCACCTTTGGTGTCACAAATCATCAGGTCGTCTTTGCCCAATTTGATTTCGTTGCCGTCCAATGTCGTGAAAGCTGTCCCGTCGGGAAGATTCTTGACAATGATTTTGCTGCCTTGGATGCGGTCGGCGTCGAAGGCGTGCATCGGCTGTCCGATTTCAAACATAATATACTGAGTGACGTCCACCACGTTGTTGATAGGACGAACACCAATCGACTTCAGTCTGTTTTGCAACCATTCGGGAGACTCCTTAACGGTAACATTCTCAAGGGTTAAACCCGTGTATCGTGGACAGGCCTTGGTATTTTCGATGATGACATCAATGGGAAATGATCTGGAGTTGACATTAAAGTCAAAATCGTTGGGAA
>JAKSMH010000093.1 GCA_024400715.1 Bacteroidales bacterium
ATAGGCTGCACGGCAGGCAGAACCTTCTTCACAATCCGCGGAGCAACGCGCTTGAGGACCTTCTTCTCGGCCTCCACCGCCGGCTTCTTGTCCGGCATCTTGGCGACTTTCTTGGTCCGCTTCGCGGCCGCTGCCTTCGCCAGGACCGAGGCCTGAACCGGTTCCGCTGCCCGTTCCCGTACCGCTACCGCCGCCTTTGCCGCCGCCATTGCCGCGACGGTACATCGCATTGGGGTCCGGTTTGGGTTCTTCAACGGCTTGCGTCTTGTTGGTGGTGGGTTTGCGAACGTGACTTGTTGGAACGGCAGGCGCTTCCTCCGCGTTCTGCGTGGCTATCTGTTCGGCCGAACTGCTTGTCTGACGCTGCTGGCTGGGTGCCTCAACACCTCCTCCACCTCCGCCGCCAATCGAATTTAATTCGATTAAAAGCGCTTTCTTGGCTGGCGGTGGCGGAACCGTCCTCGTGAAGCCACAGCATATCATAAAGACCGTCAACAAGCCCATAGCTACAACGGTGGCAATGCCTGATATGATTCTGTATTTCTTTTCGTCGTTCATTTTATCGATAGTGAATTTCGTCGAATCTTTTTGTCGTTTTTATGCGAAGACGCATACGCTATTACTCTTTTTGCTCAACCCTTAACCCTTAACCCTCAACCCTCAAAATTATTTGCCTTCCGTGGCGAGGACAATCTTGTATCTTTCGGCTTCTTCAAACTGCTCGTTCAATTCGTTGAGTACGTCCATTAAGGCAACGACATTCTCAACGGGAACCGACTTGTCGGCACGCAGGATGATGGATTTTTGCTCCGAATTGTCATTCACCGCAGCTTCCTGCAATGCGGGTAGCAACTCCTCGTACGGAATGGGCAGCGACTGGCTTCCTTCGGGATTGACGTAGTAGTTCTTGTCCGCGTCAATGTAAACCTCAATGTTGCGCGATGCCAACTGCTTGCCTGAATTGCTCTTGGGCAACAAAAGATTGATGGCGTTTGGGGCAACCAGCGTCGATGTGATCATAAAGAATATCAACAGCAAAAACACCAAGTCGGACATAGAAGCCGAGTTGAACTGGACATTTTGTTTATTGTGCAATTCTATATTCATCGTCGTAATTCTAAAATTAATAATTGATTTAATTTATTGATAACGAGAGAATTACATAGGTTCGTGAAGCAGATCCATAAACTCTGTGGATTTGGCTTCCAGCATATACACCACGTTAGAAATACGGCTGACCAATATGTTATAGAAGAAGTAGGCAATGATACCCACAATCAAACCACCCACAGTGGTAATCATAGCGGTGTAAATACCTGTTGACAAGGTGTTTACATCCAAATTATTGGGGTTGGCGGCCATGTTGTGGAAGGCGATGACCATACCGACAACGGTACCTAAGAAACCCAACATCGGACCGGCTCCGGAAATGGTGCCAATCACGGAAACCCTTTTTTCCAAACGCTGGATTTCCAATTTTCCCGTGTTTTCAATGGCTGCGGCGATGTCGTTGAGAGGTTTGCCTAAACGCGAAAGTCCTTTTTCTATCATTCTTGCCAATGGCGTGTCATTGCCTTTGCAAAGGGCTACGGCAGATTCGATTTTTCCATCGTGAATGAAATCCTTGATGTTGTTCATAAAATTGCGATCTTCCTTGCTCGCCTTGTTCAAAACCAACAATCTCTCCACAAAAAGATAAATAGCCAAGCAAAGCATAACAATCAAGGGCAACATAATCCACAAACTCGCTGGGTCAAAAACCAATTTGAATATGCTGAGTTCTTCTTCCTTAACCTCGGTGGCTGCTTCGCTGACAGGGGCCACGGCCTGTAATAAAGTTAGGTAATTCATAGTTCAAAAATTTTTACAAAAATACTATTACTCTGCTTATTCTGTTTATTTTACATAACGAAAATTCTAACAAGTTATTGTTGATATTCTTTCTGAAAAAAATTATATCGTTACAATAAAAAATCGTACTTTTGTAAGATATTTATTTATATACTTGAGAAAGTTCTACTATGTATAATGCCCGTCAAAAAAAGAAAGTGCAACCGCCGGTTAACAACCGGGTCAAATCGCTGAAACTGACCTCGCATAAGGCAGCGGCTAAGACCAAGAAAAGCAAAAAGTCGAAAGGCAAAAAAGAAGGTGCCTCTTCTGCTCATTCGTTTCGCTTGTTCGGTCCTCGGACTTTGCAGATATACGGCATCGTCTTACTGGCCTTCTCCCTCTTGTTAGTAGTATCCCTTGTGTCCAACTTCTTCCATCATACCGTCGATATTTCTCACGTTAAATCTACCACTGAACCGGGCAATGTGGCTGGTACGCTTGGAGCGCATCTCGCTTATTATTTTGTGGATGGATGTATGGGTATCTTTTCTGTCGGCTTTGCTTTCCTGTTTTTCCTCTACGGTGTTCGACTGGCTTTCGGAAAAAGTATCTTGCCCCTTTTTAAGACTTCGGTAACCACCATCCTGGTTATGGCTTGGCTCTCAATACTTTTCGGTCTTTTCTGCGCCAATACCGATGCCGAATTCCTTTCCGGCTCCTTTGGTAATTACTTGTCAGAACTGCTCCATGCCAATGTGGGTTGGGCCATCTCGATATTGATTATGATTGTGTTACTGTTCGTTATCCTGATTCTATGCTTCGGCTTCTCTATGAATACCCTGCTGAAGGTGAAATTGCCTCATCCACAACATCATAATCAAGAAGAAGATGATGAAGAAGATGAAGAAGATGATGACAAACCCGCTCGCAAGTCGCTATTTGGTAAAAATCGTCAAAAAAAGAAGGATGTGGAGCTTGAACATCAAAACGAAGATACGAAATTGTCCGATTTGTATATTACCAATAAAAATGAACTCAGCGACGAATATCGTGGCAATGTGTTTACCTTTGACGAACCAAAGCAACCTGACACATCAACTTCCGAAGACGTTAAGGTCGAAGACTTTTTCCAAAAAACGGACAACCAGCCGATAACATCCAATCTTGTCGCTCCGTCGCAGGAAAAGAAAATGCACGAAGAGGTTCCGTTTGAGGTGAAAATCGCAACAGGTGAATCCGAAGCGGACGAACAGACGGATTTGGCCGAGGATGAAGATGTCCCGGCATTGGACGGCGATTCTTCCGAAGAGGTTGAAAATGCTCTTCCGGCAGAACCACTTGAAGATTATGACCCTCGCAAGGATTTGTCATTCTACCAATTCCCAACCTTGGACTTGTTGAATGATTACCCGGCCAAGGAAGCCAACGAGGAGCAAATGCGTCGGGAACTGACCGAAAAGAAGGTGCGTATCGAGCAAACACTGAATAATTTCGGTATCAGCATCAAGAATATCACGGCTACGGTTGGTCCAACCGTGACGCTGTATGAAATCGTTCCGGCGGAAGGCGTGCGTATCAGCAAGATCAAAAACCTGGAAGACGATATCGCCTTGAGCTTGGCCGCACTTGGCATCCGTATCATCGCTCCTATTCCGGGACGCGGCACCATCGGTATCGAAGTGCCCAATAAGTCGCCAAATATTGTTTCGATGAAGCACGTGCTGGCTTCCGATAAGTTCAAGAACAACAAGTTTGAATTGCCTATCGCCTTGGGCAAGACCATCAGCAACGAACCTTTCGTGGTCGATTTGTCCAAGATGCCGCACCTCTTGATGGCCGGCGCGACCGGTCAGGGTAAGTCCGTGGGTTTGAATGCCATCATCACCTCATTGCTTTATACCAAGCATCCTTCCGAATTGAAATTTGTCCTGGTGGATCCTAAAAAAGTGGAATTTACGCTATATTCCGCTATCGAAGATCATTATTTGGCCAAACTTCCCGAAGAGGAAGAGGCTATCATCACCGATACCAAAAAAGTAGTGCGTACGCTCAATTCGCTCTGCGTGGAAATGGACCAGCGTTATGATTTGCTGAAATTGGCCAAGACGAGAAATATCAAGGAATACAATGCCAAGTTCTGTTCCCGCAAGCTGTCTCCGGCCTTGGGTCACCGCTACCTTCCCTATATTGTCTTGATTATCGATGAGTTCGGCGATTTGATTATGACAGCCGGTCGCGAGGTGGAATTGCCTATCGCCCGTTTGGCCCAGCTGGCACGTGCTATCGGCATCCATTTGGTTATCGCTACCCAACGTCCTTCCGTCAATATTATCACGGGTATGATCAAAGCCAACTTCCCGGCCCGTATCGCTTTCCGCGTGACATCCATCGTGGATTCACGTACCATCTTGGACGGCAGCGGCGCCAATCAGTTGATTGGTAAGGGTGATATGCTCATTTCTACCGGCAGCGACTTAATCCGTTTGCAATGTGCCTTTGTCGATACACCGGAAGTGGAACGTGTCGCCAATTTCATTGAAGAACAACAGGCCTATCCCGAGGCCTTCCTTCTGCCGTATGTTCCCGATACCGACAGCAGTGACAAAATGGGCGACGAGGATGATAGTCCGATAAATTCAGATGAGATTGATTCCTACTTCGTGGAAGCGGCAAAACTCATCGTACAGTCACAGCAGGGCTCTACATCAAGCATTCAAAGAAAACTGAAACTGGGATATCATAGGGCAGGTCGTATTATGGACCAATTGGAGGAATTTGGAGTCGTGGGACCGGCTGAACGAAGTGGAAAACCTCGTGAAGTTAAGGTGAAAACACAGGAAGAACTTCAACTTATTTTCCAAAAAATGGGCTTGTTTTAAACTTTCTACTATTTAAAATATCAAAAATATAATATTAATGCAAATATAGCCCTCGGGCTTCAATACGATAAGATATGAAAAGATTAACCTTCTTATTAGCATTTGTTTTCTTGACCGTAGGTCTGTTGGCTCAAGATGTCGATGGTGGTGCAACGCCTATCCTGAAAAAATTGTCCGCCAAGTATCTCGCCTATTCAACTATGAAGATTGATTATACCTATAAGTGCGAACAAAACGAGAAAGTGGTTGATACAAAGACGGGTACAATGACGATAAAAGGCGATAAATATACTTTCGTCTTCGGCAATCAAACCAGTTTTTGCGATGGCAAGACGCTTTGGAATTATCAAAAAGACATTAACGAGGTTTCGATTTTCGAATATATCGAAGCGGAAGACAACCTTTTGAATCCCGCTAATATTTTGTCGGATTGGGCAAAAGAATATCGGGCTAAATTTATCCGTGAGGAAACTGCCAATGGAAAAATCCTGCAAATTATTGACCTGATGCCCATCAAATCCAGTTCGTTTTATAAGATGCGCCTGATTATCGATAAGTCAAAACAAGAAATTAAAAGCATATCCGCCTACGAAAAAGGTAAAACCATTTACACCTATTCCATAGATAAGTTTGTGACCAACGTGACCTTGGACGATGCTTCTTTTCGCTTTGACGTAAAAGCTCATCCTGATGTAGATGTTAACGATATGAGATAAAATGAGAACGGTAGGTCTGTTTAGCGTTTTCCTGTTGATGATTTTCATCTTGGCTTCGTGCGATTCAACCAAGGTGTTGAAGGACAATCAGTATATGCTGATGAAGAATACCGTCACGATGAGCGATGTGAAAGGGGATGAATTTTCCAGTATGGTGGATTATGTTTTGCCGTTGCC
>JAKSMH010000094.1 GCA_024400715.1 Bacteroidales bacterium
TATTTCGATAACCAGCTGGTTCTCTTTTAGTTGCTTATATCGAACTCACGTTAATATAGTATTTGCCTATTTTAATCTCAACCTATTGCTAACGCTTTGTCTTTTGGTGGCTTGTTAACGAGTGTTTGTTGATAATTTGGGGCTTTGGTTATGGTAAAAGTGTTTGAAAATCAGTTGTTTGTGTGATCAGTGTAGATGTGATACTGCTTCTTTCTTGAGTAAATTGAGGGTGCAGATATAAACAATGTTTTTTTATATCTATTAATTTGTGAAAAAAAAAACGATGTGATTGGCCATTAGCATTTCAGAGTCTCCCTCTCCACTTTTCTACTTCTCCACTTCTCTACTTTGACTATTGACCTTGACATTGACTTTTTGGGAGTCTCTGTTTAAACTTTAAACCTTAAACTTTAAACTTTAAACATTTGCCATCAAGTACGGCCCTTGCACTCCTGAGTGATTTTCTTGAAACTTGAAACTTGTTTCGCTGCAAGGAGAATATGAACGAAGTGAATAAACTTGAAATTTTTGTCCGTCGGATTAAAATCGAGCGCCGATGCCGATTTTGACGAAGGAGTCGTAGCCGATGTTGGTTTCCAGCAGGCCGTAGAACTTTTTGCCGACTTCGAGCCCGATGGGGGAGAGGTTGCAGGCAAACAGGAATTTGTTGCTGCCGCTATCTTCGTTATCCTCCTTGCTGGAAGCGCGGTCGCGGCTGTCAAACAGATAGCTGCAGCCCACATCAATGCCTGAATAGAGGCGCACCCAAGGACGGTTTAGGTAGGTGAAACGCACGCTGGGCATAAGGGTTATGAAAGACATCACATATTGGTCTTTAATGACCAGGCGCGTGGTGTCGGTGAAATGGGTCATCTTCATACTCTCGACGGTGGCTTTCACTCCGATCTGACACCAGGGTTTCACTTGATAATAATAATGTAGCCCGTAATGTCCGTACATATCCATTTTGGAGGCCTTCTTGGAAATGCCGCTGCCCAACGCCTCCCAGAATCCCACGCTTCCGTAAATGAGGGCTCCCATACCAGACACCGGTCCGGCATTGAGGCCGATTCCGTTATACAAATCGCTGTGAAGGTGCTGCGCTTGTACGCAATTTGGAACTATGATTAAAAAGCAAAGCGCTGATATTAAGAACTTTTTCATTTTTGTTGTGATTTGATTGTTGACGAGGCGAAGATAATAAAAAACGAGAGAGAAAGCAGAGAGAGGAATATTTTAATCACCTCAAACTTCACTCCCGTTTTTATGCTATTTTTGCAAATTCATACAGTTCTCAATAAAAACGCACTAATATCATTTAATAAATCTCGACTACGATGGACCTCAGACCAGCTACTTTTTCCGATTCTCCTTTTGTGGCGTGGACCGTCTTGGCGGCCATTGGCATGGGGAATCCCTCAGAGAAACTTTTGGACGGCGTGACGGAGATGTGTCGTCGAGAGGATGTCCTGTACAGTTGGCGTAACACCTTGATTGCCGAAGTGTCGGGCAGGGTGGTGGGTGCCCTTATATGCTACGATGGCATACGCTATCGGCAGATGCGTGAGGTTACCTTCCCGTTGATTGCGCAAGCGTCTGGCAATGATTTCAGCAGTATGGAGATGGAAACGCAGGAGGGGGAATTCTATTTGGATTCGATGGCTGTGCTGCCCGAATATCGTAGGCGTGGCGTTGCTACGGCACTGCTCAAAGCAGGTGTTGCGCAGGCTCGCAGTCTGAATATCCCACAGGCCGCCATGGTCGTTTCCCCCGAAAATCCAAATGCCCAGCGCCTCTATGAGTCTCTCGGCTTCCGATTCTCCCGTGATATGTTCTTGTTTGGCGAGAATTATCGGAAAATGGTCTTGCCGATTAAAGGATAGGGTTTTCTAAAAATAATGCATAAAAAAACGGAATCGACATCTTTGCCGATTCCGTTTTTCATTTATATATGAGATCGTTTATTTGCCGAGGAGCATGATGAAATCCAATCCGTCATCTGACCCAAGTGTGTTGTCTTTTGAGTGGTAGGTGAAACCGCGGAAGAGTGTGCCTTGCTCGTTTGGTTCCCAATAATTGCTGTCATCACGGATAACTTCCACTCTCTTTCCTTTGATGGTGTAGGTGAAGTGATCTATTACATGGAAGTTGTAACTGTAATCCCAGTAGGAGTACTCGCAAGTTCCGTTTTCACGGAAATAGAATTGTTCGTTTGAATCCAAATATGGATAGCAATATCTGTGTCCTACGATTGGGTGATTTGTGTTTCCACTGTCGCTGCAACTTGTCAGCAAGATTACGCTGAGAATTGCCAAAACTGATAATACTTTTTTCATAACTATTGTTTTTATTATTATTGTTGATTTGTATTTCTTATAAACTATGCCCACCTCCTCTATCTATACGTCTCTTTTTGTCGCATTCTGCCCAAAGACATAACCTGCAGATTGCAAGTGTCGAAAAAATCTTTTTTTTTCTTTGACGCTGCAAAAATACACAATTTTGGGGGATTAGAAAAGGATAAATGTTGTGTCACATTTTGTAGAGATAAAAAAAACGGGCGCCGAAAACCGTTCGGCACCCGTTTGAATTATGTGGTTTCAGTTATTGTTCGTTTTTGCTGCGCAAAACCGCAATAACATTATCACCTCGGCAATGCTCAAGCAAACTTGGCATTGCACTTGGTTCGTCGTTATTTTACTTCTTCAAAGTCCACGTCTTGAACTTCTTGGTCGTTGTTGCAGTTACCACCATTGCAGTTGCCACCGCAGTTTCCGCCTTGAGCGCCAGCGCCTGGGTTGGCACCTGCGAAGTCTTGAGGATTAGCGCCGCCTTGTTGGTACATCTTGGCAGATGCGGCCTGCCATGCATTTTGCAATTCTGCTGTGGCAGCGTCGATGCCAGCGAAGTCTTTCTTGCCGTGTGCTTCGCGCAATTTGGCAGCAGCAGCTTCAATCTTAGCTTTGTCGTCTGCAGGAACCTTGTCGCCGAACTCTTTGAGTTGCTTTTCAGTTTGGAATACCAAGCTGTCGGCAGCGTTTAATTTGTCGATTTCTTCCTTGGCTTTCTTATCGGCGTCAGCATTAGCTTCTGCTTCTGCTTTCATTCTCTTGATTTCGTCGTCGGAGAGGCCGAAGGCAGCTTCGATACAGAGCTTCTGTTCCTTGCCGGATGCTTTATCTTTGGCAGTTACGCTGAGAATACCGTTGGTGTCGATGTCGAAGGTGACTTCGATTTGAGGTACGCCGCGCATAGCTGCAGGGATGCCGTCGAGGTGGAAACGACCGATGCTCTTGTTCTGAGCTGCCATTGGACGTTCGCCTTGCAATACGTGGATTTCAACGGATGTCTGGTTATCGACTGCCGTGGTGAAGGTTTCTGTCTTCTTGGTCGGAATCGTGGTGTTGCTTTCGATGAGCTTGGTCATCACGCCGCCGAGCGTTTCCAAACCGAGGGACAGCGGAGTAACGTCGAGCAGGAGGATGTCCTTGACTTCGCCGGTGAGCACGCCGCCTTGGATAGAGGCACCGATGGCCACAACTTCGTCAGGGTTGACGCCCTTGGAAGGAGCTTTGCCGAAGAATTTTTCAACGATTTCCTGAATAGCCGGAATACGGGTGGAACCGCCGACGAGGATGACTTCGTCAATATCGGAAGTGCTGTAGCCAGCATCGCTGAGGGCTTTCTTACAAGGCTCGATGGTTGCGCGGATAAGGTCGTCGCAAAGTTGTTCGAATTGAGCACGTGACAAGGTGCGAACAAGGTGTTGGGGAACACCGTCGATAGGCATAATGTACGGCAGGTTGATTTCGGTTGAGTTGGAAGAGGAAAGTTCGATTTTGGCTTTTTCAGCAGCTTCTTTCAAACGTTGGAGAGCCATAGCGTCTTTGCGAAGATCGACGTTGAAGTCTTTCATAAATTCTTCTGCCAACCAGTCGATGATCTTGTGGTCGAAGTCGTCGCCGCCGAGGTGGGTGTCACCATTGGTGGACTTCACTTCGAATACGCCGTCGCCGAGTTCGAGGATGGAGATATCGAAAGTACCGCCACCGAGGTCGAAGACGGCCACTTTGGAGTCGGATTTCTTTTTGTCCAAACCGTATGCCAAAGCAGCGGCAGTAGGTTCGTTGATGATACGTTTGACGGTGAGGCCGGCGATTTCACCAGCTTCTTTGGTGGCTTGACGCTGTGAGTCGCTGAAGTATGCCGGAACGGTGATGACAGCTTCGGTCACTTCTTGTCCGAGGTAGTCTTCAGCCGTCTTCTTCATTTTTTGAAGAATCATAGCGGAGATTTCCTGTGCCGTATAGGAGCGGTCGTCGATTTTAACCTTCGGCATGTTGTTGGAAGCGCGTTCTACCGTGTAAGGTACGCGGTCAACTTCTTTAGCCACGCGATCGTATGTTTCGCCCATGAATCTCTTGATAGAGAAGATGGTCTTTGTAGGATTGGTGATGGCCTGACGTTTTGCAGGGTCACCTACTTTGCGTTCATTGTCGCCAACGAAAGCCACGATAGAAGGAGTGGTTCTTCTGCCTTCGCTGTTCGGTATTACAACAGGTTCGTTGCCTTCCATGACGGCAACACATGAATTGGTAGTTCCTAAGTCAATTCCGATAATTTTTCCCATGATGTTTGTTTATTAGTTGGTTTTTAATTCAGTTGTTAATGTCGCCTAATCGTAATTTTTAAGGCAACGCGGCATTATTAACAATAACTGTGCCAAAAATGGAAAATATCTTGCCAATGAATTTTTTGAAAGAAAAAATACTGCTATACTCATGCTTTTATTACATATATATTATTGTATAAGATAGAAATGAAAAAAATCAAAATATTTTTTTGTTGTGACAGCGTTTGTCACTGACTTGTGCGTAATTTGCAGCCTGTAATTTTAAATCTTTATACTATGAAAAAAAATTTATGGATTCTATTCGCCTTTGCATTGGCTGGATTTTGTAGCAGTTGCACTACTATGGTAAATGTTGTTTCTACGGATGCCTATAAAAACGGCATCAAATCTATTTGTGAGGATCTGTCACAAATGGGTTACGAACTTGTTGGTTCCTCAAGTGAGGAAAAAAACGAGGTCGCTGTTTCAAGTGTTTCCTATTCCCGCTTTACGGGCTATGGTTCGGCTATGTCCAATAATTATTGGACTTATGCCTCTTATCAATTTGTCGATAGTGCCAATAATCAAGTGGCATTTGAGGTCAAATATCAACTGAAAAGGAGTAGGGGAGTTGATTTTGTGGATAATTTGGATGTGCTAAGTTGCCAAGCAAGCAAGGACTATCAAAATGTATGCGGAGCATCGGGCGTTGTGAAGGAGAAAGTCTATACGGTAAAAGATAACCCTGACATGATGGTCGCCATTGAAAATAAAAGTGGCACTGTGGCGCTGGCCGTTGGACTTAGCGTTGTAACGGCTTTATTAACCACAATATTTATCCTTGTGTTATAAAATCAATATTCTTTTGGGGTAACGATGCCCCCCTTCCCATTCGGCACAAGTGGTTGAAAGTGCCGCTGTATTGTGTATAAAAAAAAGAGGAACCGATGAAGAGTTCCTCTTTTTTGTTACTTCGTTT
>JAKSMH010000095.1 GCA_024400715.1 Bacteroidales bacterium
TCCGATTCCGAATGGCCTAAAATGTTTACCAAACAGCAATAAAATATCATTTCATTACGATACTGACTTTTCCTCCCAATTTATAATCTAAAATCTGAAATAAATAAAGGGATTGAAATCAGTAACTGTCAGTGCGCCAACCGATAATACAAACAAAATGACTACGATGGCCAGCATTATCCAGGTTCTCTTGGCGGTGTAGTGTTCGGCAAAGACAAGGTCTTGGATTTTTTGTCCAAATTTGAAGATGGTTAAGAAGGAAAAGACAATGGCCAACGCAAAAATAAACCAGAAATGAGCGTCTAATGCGATTGATTCGCCTCCATGGAAACTGAATAATGTGCTAAAATAGTCGGCAATAGGAGATACGCCTTCCACGCGGAATAGTACCCAGCCCAGATTTACCACAAAGAAAGTCAGCAAAATGGAAGGTATGCGACCTATTTTCTTTAAGATGTTGAGCATAAATAATCTGTCCAAAATAATGAAAAATCCGTGAAATGCTCCCCATAAGATGAAGTTCCAAGCCGCACCGTGCCAAAATCCCGAGCATAAAAATACAATGCCCAAATTGATATAGGTCCTCACTACGGATTTACGATTGCCTCCCAATGGAATATAGAGGTATTCTTTCATAAAGGCACCTAAGGTAATGTGCCATTTCCGCCAAAAGTCGCTGATGCTGGTGCTGGTATAGGGATTCATAAAGTTTTCTGGAAAGTGGAAGCCCATCATTAATCCCAAACCGATGGCCATATCCGAATAACCTGAAAAGTCAAAATAGATTTGCATCGTGTAAGCTAACATACCTATCCAGGCCGTAGCCGTTGACATTCCTCCGTATTCTAAAGCAAAAATACTGTCCGCGGCTTGAGCCAACACATTGGCAATCAATACTTTCTTTGACAGTCCGATGACAAAGCGGTAGAATCCGACCACTCTGTTTTCCATTGTCGATTCACGATTCAATATTTCTTCCGCCACAGTATTATATCGCACGATAGGTCCTGCTATCAGTTGCGGAAACATCACAATATATAATATGTAGTTGCTGAGTTTGGGACTCGCTTCGGTGGTTTTTCTATATACATCAATGGTATAGGTGATGGATTGAAAGGTGAAAAACGAAATGCCTATGGGAAGAGCTACCGCTGCCCAACCTAATTCGGGCCTATGAAACCATCCTAACACGGCATTTAGGTTTTCCATAAAGAAATTGGCATACTTGAAATACAGCAACATTCCCAACGACAATACAATGGATAACGCACACATCAGTTTTCTTTGAACAGGTTTTTCCACCTTGTTCATCCGCTTGACAATGAAGTAGTTCAACACACATTCACCTAAAAGAAACAAAATGAAGTCCGGTGCTCCGTAAGCATAAAAAATAAGCGAGAAAATAAGTAGCGTGTAGTTCTTAATCTGTTTGGGACTCAGAAAATACGCTATCAAAAAGATAGGAAGGAAGAATAAAAGGAATATATTGCTGCTGAATACCATAATTTATTGATTATTTGTGGGTGAAGATTCTTCTGTTGAAAGAACATATAAGGCGTTTTCCAACAACATTTCTTCAATAGATTTATTTTTTTCTTTGGCTTGTTCTTTTACGCTTTTAAACCATTTTGGATCATTTTTGATTCGCTGAATGGTATATAGAATATGTTCTTCCGAGAAATTTGAGTTGCGATTTTGCAACGCTTGAAAGGCGGTTTCACAAAATCCATAAAGATAGTTGTAGGCGGAAACGGTGGTAAAAATGAATAGCACCAAGTCCGCTTGGCTGATGACTTTGTATTTGGCAGGGAAAAATTGTACTTCACCATAATAATTGGGATTTGAAGAATAAATTTCACGATTGTATTTCCAATAATCCACTTGTGAAAAACAATTCCAAAAACAGGAATTTTGTAAGGCGACAAAATAACTGTCTCCAACCACCAATAGTTTAGGTTTTGCTTTGGAGTTTGTGTCTTTGAGTTCAAAAACAGGATTGGGTAAAGCTTGTTTTCGTAATGGGAAAAGTAAATTCATTTGGTCCTCCAATTCTTTGTCTGCACCGGTATAGTGCGTGCAAATATTAGAATCGACATAGGTAATATGGGGCATATTTCTTTGCAAAACATCTTCAATTTTGCGTAAAAGCGTATCAGCCACGTAAGGAATGGTGTGTTGTGCCCAGTGGGTTCCGCCTTTGGTATATACAGGATACGGACTCTCTTTGGCCATTTTCTTGAAAATGGAGACAAAATCAATATATGGAATTTGATTTTCTTGGGCTAATTGAATGTAATAATCTCTAATAGAGAATTTTGTGATCTCTTTTCGGATGTCTTCCGGTAGCAATTCCGGATAAATGTCGGTTTTGGCCGGTGCAAAAACCATTAAAACTTGCGTGCCGTTTTTACTAAGACTATCCATTAAAAGGAGCGTTTTCTCAATGTTTTTTTCGGCTATGGATTGGGCAGAATCGATGGAGGAAAAATTTTCACGGAAGTTTTTGCCAGTGGCTTCCTCCGTGTACATTCTCAAAAACAATTCGTGGTTTTTCCCTTCAATGATATTTTCGTTACTGATTTGATGGAAAAAAGAAAAAAGCATCTGATTGTAACAGCGAATGAAAATTTCTCTGAATCCGCAGTTTTCCTTGGAATATTGTTCAAGGTATTTTTGATAACTTCCGTCTTTAAGATTTTGAAAATTGAATTCAACCTTGGGATTTTCCGGCGTATATCCTTCCAGCTTGAGAGGAATGATGTGCGTAAACCCTTGAACGAGAATAAGTATCGTCAAACTGGCAAAAATGATAAATAACACCTTAAAACATTTATTTTTCATTTTTCTTTGTTTGAGTAGTGGTGGAAAATTGAGGAAATGTAATCATTTCCTTGTTGATTTTATCGTTGACAATCCATACGGCATCGTCTCTTACGGCTTGCTTGAGACTGATGGATTTCTTTTTGGCTTTCTTCTTAATTTCATTAAGTAAATCGGGTTTGTTCCAGATTTCTTGTTCTGTTGCTTTTACCAAACTGTCAATATATTGTTCTCTGCTGCCGTGAAAAACCTCGTTTTTGTGTTGAAGAATATCTTGGATACGAGGATTGCGTGCGGTGGGAAACGGAATCCGCAGTTCTGGAAAAACACTTTCAGGATCGCTATCCATTTGAGTATATACTTCTGAACCAATGTATTGTGTGCGTTCCTGCATATCGGGAAAGTCTTTGGCATAGCGTTCTAAAGTGGCAGGGTCGTGGCAGATGCTGTCCACATAGAAAGCACGGCGTTGTTCTCGGTATTCTTTGCTTAAACATAGATTCTGCAAGGTATTTTCTACGAAGCCGTAACTCGTTTTGTAGGCTTGACAGCCGTCAAGAAAAAATATAACATAATCAGCTTCCATGACTTTTTTCAGCATATCTATCTCTTCCAACGGATGTTCGATCCTTGCAAAACCATCATAGAAAATATTATGGTAATACTGATGACCAATCCGGCTGAATAATTTTTCGGTAGGAAGATAATCTTGAATTTGGAATAAATAGGAATTTCCTACGAACAAAACATTGGGCTTTTTCGTTTTGGGGGTACGAATAATTTCAATATCTCCTTCTTTGGTGGCAAACTTTTTACCAATAGGGTCGCGTCTAAACAAATTCATAGATTCTTCAATATCTCTTTCAACATTTTGGAAGTGCTTGGCTTTCCTCCAATTGCTGATTTTGATATGTGCCAATTCATCGCCAGTCAGTCCTTCCATAAAACGCAAGAGTGAATCTACGCCATATACGCAGGAAAAATTCCAATGTGCTCCCTTTGATGGCATAATGCAGAATGAAGCCGTGTCGCGCATTTGAATGAACCACTCAGTCATATCAATAACCGGGAATCCTGTTTCCGTCAATCGGCGTACATAGTATTTTCTGGCGTTGATAGTGGTAGTGTCGTATGTTTGTTCTGGAAGATATTCTGGATAGACAAAAGCTTTATCCGGCGCAATGAACATCAGAAATTCGATGCCGTATTCGTGTAAGATCGCCCTCAACTTGTTCATCATTCGGATTTCCCTTTCGTATTTGTTGTAGGCAATGTCCGTGTTTTCCTGCCAACGGTACATTTCACGACCGTAGTAGTCATCCACGTGATGTTGGTAAAACAGCCATACGTCTTTACCCACCACAACGTGTTCCACATTTTCCTTCTTGAAAAAATCCCATAAATATTGATTATAACAGCGAATCGTCCATTCTCGAAAACCGTAGTTCTCGGAAATGTATTTTTCCAGCTGTTTCTGCATAAGCCCTTGCCTGTAATTTTCAAAACTGACTTCGGGGGCAGGCACCTCGTCAAACTGTCCAGAAAGTGGCTTTATGTTGAAAATTTTGGTAAAACTTTGAAAACAGGGAAGGCATAACAACACCATCAAGATGATAAAAATGATTTTGTCGGAAATGCTCTTATTTAATTTCAAAATATTTTAATTAATAGTTTGTATGTGTCAAAAGTTTATATAAAGGTGCGTTTTAACAAGTATAATAGAGTGTTATAGTCTGTTTAATTCAAACAAGCAAATGATTTTATAGACCAATACGGCAGCCAAAACATCTGAAGATTTGTCGTAGGGCTGGGGACAAAGTTCAACTACATCAAAGCCGACAATTTTCTTGGAGGCGAATAGTTTTTCCAAGAAGGTGATAAGAGTGTACCACGATAATCCTCCCGGTAGCGGCGTGCCCGTAGATGGCAGAACCGACGGGTCAAGTCCGTCTAAGTCGATTGTAAGGTAAACGTGGTCCGTCAAACGGTTGATGGCTTGTTCCATCCAATCATTATTGTTATACATCTTGTGGGCATAGAAGATGTTTTCCTTAACGATGTTGTGCATTTCTTCTGTGCAGACATTGCGAATACCCACTTGAACGACGCGGGCGTAATCTTGTGCCCGACGCATAACACAGGCGTGGTTGTAAATCGAGTCGTGATATTCGTCACGCAGGTCGGCGTGCGCATCAACTTGCAGAACGGATAAATCCAGGTATTTTTCACTGAAAGCCTTGATGGAACCTACCGAAACCGAGTGTTCACCACCTAAAAGACCAATGTGCTTTTGCATGTCAATAAAGTGTTTAACACGTTCATATACCGACTGAACCATCTTGTCGGGGGTGGTGAAATCGTAGGGATGTTTATCGGTGTAAATGCCTGCCGTATAAGGTTCCATCTCAAATTGAACGTCGTAAAGTTCAATGCTGTCCGATGCGTCGATAATGGCCTGCGGACCTTTGTCGGCCCCTTTGATAAAAGTGCTGGTACCGTCGTAGGCGACAGGCATCAGCACATATATTGCATTCTCCAGATGAGCATATTGCTCATCCATATCTAAAAAATATTCCATAATGGAAAGTATTTTATTGAATATCTTTTACCAAACGAACCGAACGCCCATAATAACGCGGACTATTTAAGTCAGCGGGATCCATAGATTGGCTATCAAAATACATAGCGTAGGCACACCAGTCGAACAAAAGGTAGCTGACATCTTCAGTAATGCAGTTGATAGTCCAATAGCGACCAACTTCACC
>JAKSMH010000096.1 GCA_024400715.1 Bacteroidales bacterium
TCCCCCACCCTACGCATCCTTCCATACCGTCTAACAAAGACGATGCAAAATTGGTGGAAAAAGTTGTATTTCAACGGATTAGGTGAATTTTTCTATCAGAATCAGATTGAAACCTCACAGGAAGAATTTATCCATTTTGAATTTTCCGAAGATAGCCGTCCATGCGAGGAATTGACATACCCACGGGTTAGCGACACCAGCCACGTCATCGTTCCGATTGGCGGCGGCAAGGACTCTGTGGTAAGCTTGGAAGACTTGAGACAGAAGCAGTCCGTCATTCCATTCATCATCAATCCTCGCGGAGCCACCTTGGATTGTGCCCGCATTGCCGGTTTTACCGACACTGACGACATTGTCATATTGCATCGAGAAATCGCCCCGCAGTTGCTAACGCTCAACAAGGAAGGTTTTCTTAACGGGCATACGCCTTTTTCGGCCATGCTCAGTTTTTACTCACTATTAGTCAGTTACGCCACCAATACCCGACAAGTGGCCTTATCCAACGAATCGAGTGCCAACGATCCAACCATTCCTGGAACGAAAATCAATCATCAGTACTCCAAGACCTTAGAATATGAGGAAGATTTCAGATACTACGTCAAGACATTCCTCAACGACTGCAACCACTATTACAGCCATTTGCGACCTTATACGGAACTTCAGATTGCAAAGATGTTTGCTCGTCATCCCCAATATTTTCCGGTTTTCAAGAGCTGCAACGCAGGCAGCAAAGAAAACAAATGGTGCTGCAATTGTTCCAAATGTCTATTTGCCTACATCATCCTTTCACCCTTCATTGATGACGCGACAATGATCCAAATTTTTGGAGAAGACCTGCTCAACAAAATCGAATTGCAGCAATATTTTGACGAACTCACCGGCATTGCCCCCAACAAACCCTTTGAATGTGTGGGAACCGTTGACGAAGTCAACAAGGCCATACGGATGATTATGACATCGAGAAAAGACAAACTGCTCATTCAGCATTATTTAGACAAAGCCCAATAATGGATTCTGCTTTCGCATAATGCACTTTTGACTGTTGAAAAATAAAATTCAGAACAAAAAGTCATATTACTTATATAAGTATCTTTGTTAAGTTCATTAAATTAGCAGTAAAAATGTACAATAGCGGAAATAAGACAAATACCAAAGGCGGCAAAACGAACAAGTCCACTTGGCCGAAAAGCAAATGGATTAAGCCATTTTGGATTTTTTACGGTTTTTGTGTCGGCATTATTTTCATCATATTTTCCTTGATTTCATTGGGATGGTTAGGTTTTATGCCTTCTTTTGCAGACCTGGAAAATCCCGAGACTAACCAAGCCACGGAAGTTTATTCTGAAGACGGCGTCGTGTTGGGCAAGTATTATTTTGAGAACCGTACCAGTTGCAAATTTGACGAAATTTCCCCCAACCTTGTCAACGCGCTCATTGCCACGGAAGACGCCCGTTTTTACAAGCATTCCGGCATTGACTTCAAAGCCCTTTTCCGCGTGGGGTTCGGTGTGTTGACCTCCAGTCACAAAGGCGGCGGTAGTACAATCACGCAACAGTTGGCCAAAAACTTGTTTCCCCGCGATCCCAACGCCAACAAGCTGAAATTGATACTTACCAAGTTCAAGGAATGGGTCGTGGCCGTCAAATTGGAACGGGAATTTTCCAAAAACGAAATTATGGCCCTCTATTTCAACACGGTTGATTTCGGCAACAACTCAATGGGCATCAAATCGGCAGCCAAAACCTATTTCAACAAGGAACCTATCGAGCTGAATGCCGAAGAAGCGGCATTGCTTGTAGGTATGCTCAAAGCCCCCACCAAATACAGTCCGGTACGAAACCCCAACGCCTCCAAGGAACGACGCAACACGGTGTTGTCGCAAATGAACAAGTACGACTTCCTCAGCGAAGAAGAATGCGATTCCCTGCAGAATTTAAACATCGATATGTCCAATTTCCTGGTTCAAGATCACACTGCGGGAAGTGCCACCTATTTTAGGGAATACCTGAGAAAGTATCTTACCGAATGGTGTAAGAACAATCCCAAACCGGACGGTTCGCATTACGACATCTACAGCGACGGACTCCGCATTTACACCACCATCGACTCCAGAATGCAAAAACACGCGGAAGAAGCCGTTTTTGAACACGTTTGCAAATACTTACAGCCGATGTTTTTCGACCACATCCGAGGCAAAGAAAACGCACCGTTTGTCAATTTGAGCGAAGAGGAAACCAATAAGATTCTGAATGCCGCCATGAAACGTTCGGACCGCTACCAACGGATGAAAGATGCCGGTGCCAGCGAAGAGGAAATTAGAGCGGCTTTCAATACGAAAGTACGTATGACCGTCTTTTCCTGGGAAGGTATGAAGGACACCGTGATGACACCAATGGACTCCATTCGCTATTTCAAGTCATTCCTACATTGCGGATTGATGGCCGTTGATGTCAACTCGGGACACGTCAAGGCTTACGTGGGCGGAACCAACTACAAATATTTCCAATACGACCACGTCAAATTGTCACGCCGACAAGTCGGTTCGACATTCAAACCTTACGTTTATACCGTAGCCATGTCCACCGGTGACTATTCACCTTGTACGATGGTTCCCAACATACCGGTGACTATCCACCTGCCCGATGGCAACACGTGGACACCACACAATTCAGGTCATTACAAGGAAGGTCAAATGATGCCGCTACGCGAAGCATTGGCACAGTCGCTCAACCAGGTTTCCGCATACATTATGAAGCAATACGGACCCGATGCCGTTATTGAGTTGGTACGTCGGATGGGTATGACATCAGAAATTCCGGCAGTTCCTGCCATCTGCCTTGGTGCCTGCGAATTATCCTTGTACGAACAGGTTGGAGCCATCAATTGTTTTCCCAACCAAGGGGTCTATGTGGAACCGACGTTTATCACCCGAATCTGCGACAAGGAAGGAAACGTGATTTTCACCTACGTCCCCAAAACCAACGAAGCCATTGACCAGATTACCGCTTTCAAGACGGTACGATTGATGCAAGGCGTGGTTGACTTTGGTACGGGTGGACGTTTGAGAGGACAATACAAGCTCACCTTCCCACTTGGCGGCAAAACCGGAACCACCGACAATCAATCCGATGGTTGGTTCGTGGGTTATACGCCTGTCCTCACCTGCGGAGTTTGGGTGGGTTGCGAAGACCGTTCCGCCCATTTCCGTTCCACAGCATTGGGACAAGGAGCCCGAACCGCCCTGCCCGTTTTCGGTTTGTTTATGCAGAAATGTTACTCTGACCCGAATCTTCCGTATATGAAAATTGCGGAAAAACAATCTCAGGGATATTACTTTACCGTTCCTGAAGCCTTCCGCGGCGATCCTGCCACGGGTTGCGAAGACCAGACGGCACAAGAAAGACGCCAAGATTTGAATTTTGACTAAGAAGGGGCTTCTCTGTTGACATTATAATGGAAAATCTAAACTTTCACGGCATTCCTGTAGTCTATATTTTTATAGTCATTGCTTTAATTTTGCCCAGGATTCCCGCCATAGGCAAATTTTTCAACATCATCAACACCGCCATTCACGAATTCGGACACGCCATCTTTGCCCTGCTAATGCAAGGGAAAGTCCATAAGATTGAGTTGATGCGGGACACTTCCGGCAACACCGTCACCCAATGTCCCAGTCTCATTGGCAATATATTGGTATCGTTGGCGGGTTATCCCTTTGCCGCCGCCGTAGGGTATTTTTGCTGCTACCTAAACGAGGTTGGTTATCAATACGGCTTAATAGTTGGACTTTCGGTACTATTCCTTCTTATGCTTATTTTTTGGATTAGAAACGGATACGGCATTGTCTGGATTCTGCTTTTCTGCGGATTCAACGCCTGGCTCATCTACAGCAACCAACAGCAATACATTAACATAGCCGCACTTTTCTATGCCATCGTCATTATGATGGAAGCCGTTTCGTCTTCGTTTATCCTCTTATTTTTAAGCTTTAAAGATTCCAATGCCGCAGGTGACGCCAGCAACTTGACCAAATTCACGCACATTCCCGCCATCATTTGGTCGTTGGCTTTTGTTGCTTTCTCTGTATGGATGGGGTACAAAAGTGCCATACTATTGCACTTGTTTTAAAAATTATTACTTTCTTCTGTTCTCATTAATAAAACGTCGTTTATTTTCTTCATCCTTGCTCTAAACCACATATCTTCACAATTACCGTCATAATCCGCGACTTTACTTTCTCCGCAGACAAAAGGCGCAGTAGCGGTTATTTCGGATTGCGATGATTTTTGAGTCTCTTTCGATACCGAAACATTCATTTGTTGGGCCCAAACACCAAAAGATGAACAAAAAAAGGTCAATGAAAAAATAAATAAAGCTCGTTTCATAACCATTATTTTATATATTAAAATGACTTGATTCGAGAGGAATGGTTTAAATTAATTATCAATTTAAAGTTGAACGAATGGTAAGGTTACCTGTTTACATCGTGTGAAAAGAGGAAATAGGGGCATCGCATTCTTGCGCAAATTCAACTAACAAGTGCAAAAATTGCCTTATGGATTTGTGGTCGTTTGTAGAAAATACCAATCCTTGCCAATTTCGCAAGCATTAGCAAGGATTATCAAATTTAAAATCTGATTTATTTTTCAGACTTTACCTATACGATTCCCTTAGAATTCTCACGATTTCCTCGTGCGTGAGGGGCTGGAGGTCCTGCGTGTAAAGGCGGGCCATAACGGTCATCGCATTGCTGGCCATCTCGTCAAATTCCTCTGGGACGATGCCGTAATCGCTCATTTTCAAATTATCAACACCGCAGAGTTTTTGCAAATCGTCAAGTGCGCCGATAAAATCCTCGGGACGAGTCGCATCTTCCTTCCCCATATATTGGGCCATCCGAACCAAGCGGTCGTCGGCCACGTGCTGCCGTAAAATGGCGTTATAATAGGCCTTGCTGATCATAATGAGTCCGGCCCCGTGCGGCAGACTTTCGTGGTATGCGCTCAACGCGTGCTCAATGCTGTGTTCCGCCGTGCAGGTGCTGATTACCATAGAATAGCCCGAAAGCATCGTGGCAAAGGCCATTTTTGCCCGCGCCTCCACATTTTTGCCATCTTGATAGACTATCGGCAGGTTTTTCACGATATGGCGAATACCCGTCTCCTGCAACATATCGCTGTACAGGTTGGCAGACCGGCACAAACAGCCCTCCAACAATTGAAAGAGCGCGTCAAAACCCTGGTAAACCGTATATGCCTGAGGCACCGTGGTTTGCAATTCCGGGTCAATGATGGCATAGGTAGCGAAAGTTGAAAAAATGCCCAACTTTTCCTTGGTTTGGAGGTTGGTGATTACGCCGCCGGCAAGTTGGAGAGTCGCGTAGGTGTGTCTGAACAGTGATGGTTGCTGCGACTATCTCAAATCCCAATATCAAGCTTGAAAAATCATGCGAACTGAAGTTCCATCTGCATCCGTTGTTGTGGAATTTCCGCAAATGGTTTTAATTCAAAATTGAAAACTAAAGCCTCAACCATGGCATGACGGTTCTCTATATGACCGCCACCATGATAGAAAT
>JAKSMH010000097.1 GCA_024400715.1 Bacteroidales bacterium
GCACAATGGTCGTGTCATTGCCGCTGGAACCGAAATCAAAATGGGCGATAAAATTACTCTGGTGGTGGGTCGAGATATTTCAGAGTTGCCTATGGGAGATACTTTAAGTACTGAATTACAATAGTTTAGCAAACTTGTTTTATGAAATTTTTGAGAAAAACATTCCTGATAATCTTTGTGGCACTCGTAGGTGTTAATTTGTCTTTTGCCCAGGAAATCTTGACGGGGTTACGTCATAACCCGGTGTTGATGAACAAGCAGAAAAACAACACCAAAAGTACAACACCAGTGTATTTGCCTTTTTTTGATGATTTTTCTAATTATACAGGTTATCCTAAATCATCGTTATGGAATGACAATCAGGCATTTGTGAATAATTCTTTTCCCGTTTATCCTCCTTCTATCGGGGTGGCCACTTTGGATGCCCTTGACGAAAACGGCCAGATTTATGCTCACGCCGAAACACGTCCCTTCGGGGCTGATACGCTGACTTCCCGTCCTATTAATTTGGAATATGACGAATTTGGCTATCCCTATTATCCTTCAGATTCAATTTATTTCAGTTTTTATTATCAGCCGGGTGGGGCATCCAAAAAGTATCCTCCCGTGGAATGGGAGCGCATTGGCGATAAACCCGAATCCAGCGATTCCTTGATTTTGGAATTCGGTTATCCTACCGGCGGTTTTGTTTTTGTCGGATATGATTATTGCGATTATGAATTAACCCGCACCTACAATGTCGGCGATTCGTTGCTGAACCCCTATTTGCTGCCCGATACGGTTTATTTTGTTTTCGATTTTTATGCTGTCGAGGGAGAGTCCATTATGCTTCCTTGTGATTCTTTGTGGGCTCCTGAATATCACTGGGATCATATTTGGGCAACGCCGGGATGTAAGGTGGACGATTGGTTGGCCGAAGATGCCGAACATCATTTAACCTATTTCAAAAAAGTGAGGATACCCATCACGAATCTTGATTATTTTAGGGACGATTTTCAATTCAGATTTAGAAATTATGCCAGTCTGGAACCCAACGGCTATGACGGCTGGGCCTCCAATGCCGATCAATGGCACATCGATTATGTAATGCTGGAAGAAAATATGACCTGCCACGACCTTTATCCCGATGATGTGACTTTTGTTTCCCCTACCACTTCCGCATTGAAGAATTATCAGTCTATGCCGTGGAATCAGTTCCGTTCTTCAGATATGAAAGATAAATTTGTCAACGAATTGGCCAATATTTCATCGCAAGCCAAAAATGTCACTTACAACTATCGTGTGACTAAAGAGAACGGCAGTTTGGTAACGGAGACTGAACCTACTTCCGAAAATGCTTACCCTTATTACAACAACGGTTTGTATGTCAATCCAGTGCATACGCAGCCGAGTATAGCATTCGTTTTCCCGTCTGATGGGGAAGACAGTGCGATTTTTAAGATTACGCACGTTTTCAATGTGACGGGCTGGGGCGATGATTGCGAGGAAAACGATACTTGCGTTTTCTACCAGAAATTTTACAATTATTATGCTTACGATGATGGTACTGCAGAGGCCGGCTATTCCCTGATTTCAACCCTGACCAATCCGGAAACCTATTTGGCTATGCGGTTTCAGATGGCTCAGAGTGATACCTTGCGCGGCGTGAGAATGTGGTTTAATTCTGTGCTGAATGATGCAAATATCGAACCGTTTACATTGATGGTATGGAATGATATGGGGGGCGTGCCCGGCGAAGTCATTGCCTCTCTTCCCGGACAATATCCTGGTCATGCAGTCAATCCGCTCGATTTTGTAAGTTATTATTTAGATGAACCCATTGTGGTTCCGACTACTTTCTATGTGGGAATTTACCAAAATCACAATGTGCCGTTGAACATCGGTTTTGATCAAAACAATGACGCACGTGCCCATTGGTTATACAGTACTTCGGGTGAATGGCGTGAGCCGTTCATCTTGGGTGCCCCAATGATTCGACCTGTTTTGGGAAAGGATTTCGAAAAGACATCTGTTCCGCAGGTCGTCGCATTTGATTTCCAGGTTTATCCCAATCCTGCCACGGATCAAATTACCATTATGCAGGATTCTTATGGTCCAATGGCTGCCGAAGCTGTCATTTTTGACGTGACGGGACGAAAAGTGGCCGAATTTACGCTTGACAATTATCAAAACACAGTCAATATAAGTCATCTTACGAGCGGAATGTACCTGCTTCAGCTTAAATCTGATCATCAAACCGCCGTCAAGAAAATCATTAAACGATAAACTCTATGAAACTCAAACTCGAACGCCCCCTTGTTTTTTTTGATTTGGAAACTACCGGCTTGAATGTCGGAAAGGACAGAATCGTGGAAATCTCAATGCTGAAAGTAATGCCTGACGGCGAAGAAATCGTCAAGACGATGCTGCTCAACCCCGGATGCCATATTCCTGCCGAATGCTCCGAGGTTCACGGTATCTATGATAGCGATGTGAAGGACAAGCCTCGTTTTGAAGAGGTGGCTGACGAAATATTGGATTATATTGGAGATGCGGATCTTGCAGGTTTTAATTCCAACAAATTTGATGTTCCATTATTGGTGGAAGAATTTTTGCGCTGCGGCAAACGCCTGGATTTCCGCAATCGCCGTATGATTGATGTGCAGAATATTTTCCATAAGATGGAACCCCGTAATCTGGTGGCCGCCTATAAGCTCTATTGCGGCAAGGATTTGACCGACGCCCATCAGGCTGCCGCCGATACAAGGGCAACCTACGAAGTGCTGTTGTCTCAATTGGAAAAATATCAAAATGTAGAGTATGAGGATAGAAAGACCGGTATGAAGTCCATTCCCGTCCAAAACGACGTGAAGGCGTTGAGTAGCTTTTCCACCGAAGGTCGTTCTGTGGATTTCGCCAACCACATCGTTTTCAACGAAAATGACGAGGAGGTTTTCAATTTTGGAAAACACAAAGGCGAAACCGTGGAAAGCGTTTTCCGCAAGGAACCATCCTATTACGCCTGGATGATGAATGCCGAATTTCCGCTTTATACGAAGGAAATTATTACGATGATTAAAGAAAGAATGTTTTAATACTTGATTTATGAAGAAATTTGCAGTTGTTTTATGCGGTTGCGGTTGTTATGACGGTTCTGAAATTCACGAATCCGTAATGACTTTGCTGGCCATTGACAGAAACGAGTGCCAGTACTCGATTTTCGCGCCCGATGCGGATCAATATCACGTGATCAATCATTATACCAAACAAGCCACCGATGAGAAACGGAATATGCTGGCCGAAGCCGCCCGTATTGCCCGTGGCGACATCCAGCCATTGACCGCTTTGAAAGTCAGTGATTTTGATGCCATCGTGTTCCCTGGCGGTTTCGGTGCCGCTAAAAACTTGTTCACTTATGCCGTAGAAGGAACCAATGCCGTGGCCATTCCAGAAGTTGAACGGGTGGTTCGCGACTTTTATGCCGCCCACAAACCCATAGGTGCCCTGTGCATCGCACCCGTGATGATAGCCAAGATTTTGGGCAATGTCACTATCACGGTCGGCGTGGATCAGAAAACCATTGCCGATGTGGAAAGCTTTGGTGCCAAACACATCAACACGCAGCAGACGGAAGTTATTGCCGACAAGGAGAACAAGGTGTTTACCACGCCTTGCTATATGCTTCCCGCCACCATTGCCGACATTGCCGACTGTGCCGACAATTTGATTAAAGCCATTCTTGAAAATCTTTAATGGGCCGAATCGTTCTTGTTGGATTTCCTGGCTGTGGAAAATCTACGGTGGGAAAAAAATTGGCTTCCAAGCTGTCGTACGGTTTTGTCGATTTGGACAATGCCATTGAAGAGGCGTATCATCTTTCCATTCCTGAATTTTTCGCCAAATATGGTGAAAATGGTTTCCGCACCTGCGAACAAAAGGTGCTGTTGGACCATTTGTCTATAGACAATGTTGTCATTTCCGCCGGTGGAGGAACGCCCTGTTTTTTCCAAAATATGGAGTTGATCAATGCCCACAGCACATCTGTCTATATCCAGATGGTGCCCCAATCGTTGTTTCATCGTTTAAGTCACGCCAAGCGTGTCCGGCCGCTCGTACAGAATATGACACCGACCGAGCTCCAACAATATATCGACAGCACCTTGGCAATCCGTGAACCTTTTTACCTTCAGGCACACCTTACCGTAAAAGGCGAAAGTCTTGATGTGGAGGAATTGGTGGATAGAATACTTCACCTTCCCGCCCACTCCGATTTGTCACGAAATTCGTTTTGAAAGCGATATAAAGTGCCGCGGGAAGGAATGCCGACATCCGGTGCGGCACGGGCTGTGAATGCATGGTGGCCTGCAGCGGCGTGCGAAGGCGCAAAGGTGTGAAGGTTGAGAAGATGATGATAATTCCCCTCCTTTGTTGTGTAGTCCAATGGATTAAAATAGGTAAATTAGTCTGAGATACACAACAAAAGGAGGGGTGGCCGTAGGCCAGGGTGGTAAAATCGGCGTTATTGTTCAACACAATACATTAATTATCAGTGATTTATAAAAAACGAAAAATTTTGTTTTTTCAATTACTTTTTTTCTTAACTTTGCCTTATCAAACAAAATGAAACTGACACGGCTGCCCATACTTCCTTTTTCTCTATCCTGTAGAATCTAAAAAAAGTGACATTATGAAGAACAAGTTTCAGAATAAGCCTGCCTTTTGTCTCGACCTGCAATGGTTGGGAAAAAACAACTTCCTTGGGTAGTGCTCTGTCGCTCAAGCGTGCGCCGGCGGCAGAGGTCAGGTGCTTTGCGGGGCAATCATGATGTCTTTTGCGGAGAATAATGATATACCCCGCCCGAAACACACCCGATGGCATTGTATTATTCGTTCAATCTTGCGGCGTTTTGGTTTCCGCAAGGCACGCACTTCAAAAACGGGCTGCAAAGATACTACTTTTGAAAATCTAATAAACGAAAATTAATGTTGTTAAAATTAGTAATATTATGAAAAATAATTCCTTTGATTTTTTAGACAAATATAAATATATTTATTTTGTCTTAGTGGGTTTACTATGTGCTTTTTTAGTTAGCTTCATTTTACAATTATTTGACTCCGAAATCAACGCCAAATTGTTATTAAATAGAACTTTTTTCTACTGGGGATTTATGTATCCTGTTGGCTTTGTCATTTACGAAGCAATTAAAAAACTGCAAAACAACAATACTAAATAATACTGTTTAATGAATTCATAGCAAAAGTATGATTGTCACCCTAATCAGTAATTAAAATATCCTCGTTTTTTTGAGGCCAAAACACGAAGTAGGTTGCGAAGTAATTCATCATTAATCGTATGTAGTCATGGTAATATTAATTGTCATAATATTGTTTAACTACTTGATAGGATTGGTATTCTATCATATTTCCTATAAGAAATGTCAAAACGATATAAATAAAATGCTATTATCCCCTTTTAATTTTTTATCATCAATATTCGTAATGCTTAATACAGCAATTGAGTGTATATTTTTGCCCGACTATATTCAATTTATTAATTTAACAAAGCAGGACAATGT
>JAKSMH010000098.1 GCA_024400715.1 Bacteroidales bacterium
ACAACGGGAGCAAGGATCAGGGGGAAGC
Source organism: Bacteroidales bacterium (assembly GCA_024400715.1). The sequence continues at coordinate 29 of JAKSMH010000098.1, forward strand.
CGCCGCCAAGGTGGCCCAAGCCCACGACTTCATTATGGAAATGGAAAAGGGCTATGAAACGCTTTTGGGAGACCGTGGAATGCGACTTTCGGGAGGCCAAAGGCAAAGAATCAGCATTGCCCGCGCCCTGTTGAGCAACCCGCAGATTCTCATTCTCGATGAAGCCACGTCGGCCTTGGACACCGAATCGGAATACCTGTTTCAACAAGCTATTCAAGAATTGCTGAAAGACCGTACAGCCATCATCATTGCCCATCGCCTATCTACCATCCGCAATGCGGATACCATTCTTTTCGTGAAAGACGGACACATCAGCGAGGAAGGAACCCACGAAGAACTTATGCGGCAAAAAGGCGACTATTTCCGTTTTTGCACGTTGCAACTAATGAAAGATTAAAACACTGTCAATGAGTATAATAGAACTGATTTTCCTCTCAATCGCACTCGCTATGGATTGCTTTGCCGTCAGTTTCTCGGCTGGCGGACTACAAACCGAATTGCGCTTCAAGCACGCCTGTATCGTAGGTTTTTTCTTCGGATTTTTTCAAGCGATGATGCCCGTTATCGGCTATTTTGGCGGCGAAATCGTTGTCAGCTATTGCGCAATGTTCGACCATTGGATTGCCTTCGGAATCCTTCTTTTCATCGGTGGAAAAATGATTTTCGAAGCCGTTCATCCTTCTCCCGACGAGAAAAAAATCGATGTGATGAAACCCGGCACCCTGCTTATCCTGTCTATCGCCACCAGCATTGACGCCTTAGCCGTCGGTTTCAGTTTTTCTATGTTGGCCGTCAATATCTGGTTTTCAGTTCTGATTATCGGCCTCTTCTCCTTTGCCCTCTCCATTATTGGCATTTATATGGGCAAATTCCTATCGCAGCGTATCAAACCCTCCTACGCCGAAATCATCGGTGGAATCATCCTCATTGGCATTGGAACCAAAATCCTAATTCAGCATTTATGTGCGTAAAAATCAATATATCAAATAATTAAAAATAAAATTAAAATGAGTAAAACAGTAAAAATCTTAATCATCATCGGCGCCATCGTTGCCCTGATAGCCGTTATAAGCGGCATTTACAACAAAATGGTAAAATTGGATGAAAACGTACAACAAGCGTGGGCACAAGTTGAAAACGTATATCAACGCCGGGCCGACTTGATTCCTAATTTGGTGAAAACGGTGCAAGGTGCCGCCGAATTTGAAAAAGGAACTTTGGAAGCCGTCGTTTGCGCCCGTTCCAAAGCCACTTCAATGCAAATTGACCCTTCCAAATTGAGCGAAGAAGACATTGCCCAATTCCAAAAGGTTCAAGATGAATTGAGTTCTTCCTTAAGCCGCTTAATGGTTGTCGTAGAACGCTATCCGGAACTCAAGGCCAACCAAAACTTCCTTGAATTGCAGGCACAATTAGAAGGAACAGAGAATCGCATCACGGTGGAACGCAAAAAATTCAACGAAGTGGTACAGAACTACAATACCGCGGTTCGCCGTTTCCCCAACAATATCTTCGCAGGTATGTTTGGCTTTGACAAAAAAGGATATTTCAAAGCCCAAGAAGGTGCTGAAAACGCTCCTGAAGTAGATTTCAATTTTGATTAATGAAAAAAACCGCACTTTTTCTTTTATTGACCACGTGGCTACTGGCAGGATGGGCACAAATCCCACCCCGACCCGACCCGCCACGCTTGGTCAATGATTATGCTGGAGTGCTTAATCCGCAGCAAGTTAATGAATTAGAACACCGATTGGTTGCCTTCAACGATTCCACCTCCAACGTGATTTGCGTGGTTATTGTAAACGACCTGGGTGGACTCGAAGCTTCCGATTTCGCCTACGAAATCGGAGATAAATGGGGCGTGAAGGACAAAAATCACGACAACGGAGTGGTCATCCTCATCAAAACCAGCAGTGCCAGAGGCGGTGACGGGGACATTTTTATCGCAACGGGTTACGACCTGGAAGGCGTCCTTCCCGACGCTGCCTGCAAACGCATTATCAATGAGCAGTTTATTCCCGAACTGGCGCAAGGAAATTATTATCAGGCCCTCGTTAACGGACTGGACATCATTCTTCCAATCGTCGCCGGAGAAATCAACGTGGCCAGAACCAATGACGAAGGGGATGTAATTTACTTGGCCATAATGATTATTTTTATCATCATAGCCATTATCGTCCTTAGTATTGCCAACAAAAAATCTGACCACCATAATCGAGACGGAAATAATGGCAATAACAACGACGACTTCTTAAAAGATGCGGCCAAAATCGCATTCTGGGCTGCCTTATTGGGCAACGGACGGCACCGTGGCGGCGGCTACAGCAGTGGCGGCAGTTTCGGCGGTGGAGGCTTTGGCGGAGGGGGTTTCGGCGGCTTCGGTGGTAGCGGCGGTTTTGGCGGTGGCGGTGCTGGCGGCAAATTCTAAGCTCCCGACGTACCCGCAAACACAATTTCCTTATCGTCAATAAAGTCTCACCCATCTCCCATTTCTTGCCTTACGGCGGAACCGCTCATGCGCTTTTACCTTATCGCCGCCGTCCTTGCGTAGGTCTAACTCATCGCTATTCCGATGTTTCCGACCTATGGAAGAAACACCGGAATCTCAATAAGATTAAACGGGATAATCCCGTAAACAAAAAAAGGATGAACAATAAATGCTCATCCTTTTTGCTATTCACACTCTTTCTTTACTTGATATTCAACGTATGCTTTATCTTCGCCACTAAAATATCAATACCCTTGTCATTATTGCCGCCCACGGGAATAATAATGTCCGCCTGCTTTTTAGTGGGTTCGATAAACAATTCGTGCATCGGCTTTACGTATGTGGAATAATGGCGAATGGACTTATCCAAACCGCGTCCGCGCTCCACCACGTCACGCTGAATAATACGAATCAAACGCTCATCAGCTTCCGTATCCACAAAAACCTTCAAATCCAAAATATCACACAATTCCGGATTGGTAAAAATCAAAATACCTTCCACAATCAAGATTTCCGCCGGATTAACCGTAATAGTATCTTTGCCACGAGAGCAAGTCACATACGAATACGTCGGCATTTCCACACCCTTCCCAGACTTCAAATCCGCAATTTGACGAATCATTAACGGCCATTCAATAGCTGACGGATGATCAAAATTGATTTGTTCACGTTCTTCCTGCGAAAGATTTCCATTATCTTTATAATACGCATCTTGCGACAAAACAGCCACACATTCCTTGGGAAGAAAATGGGTGATTTTTTTTACGACTGAAGTTTTTCCGGAACCGGAACCACCGGCAATGCCAATGACTAACATAGGTAAGAAATTTGTTGCCCAAGGAGGACTCGAACCTCCAATGACAGGACCAGAATCTGTAGTGTTGCCAATTACACCATTGGGCATTTTGCGAGTGCAAAAATACAATTTTTTTCGTTACTAAGATAAAAAAAACAAGAGTTTTTTATTTCAGTATAACACTCGTTATATCAATATTTTATCTGCAAACAAATCAATAATTCGATGTATTCAAACTATCTTTCCTTTCCAAAAATTCTCAATAGATAGAGGAAGATATTGATAAAATCGAGATAAAGTGTCAACGCTCCCATAATGGCCAACTTGCTTCCAGATTCGGAATTTTCAATGCCCATTTCGTTCAGTTGCTTTAGTTTTTGCGTGTCGTATGCTATTAAACCAATGAAAATAAACACGCCGGCGTAGGTCGTTATCCAATAAATCATTGAACTGTGCGCAAAAATATTTATCAAAGATGCCACAATAACTCCTAACAAAGCCATAATGAGGATATTTCCCCATTTCGTCAGGTCCTGCTTGGTAAAATAACCAAACAACGACATAGCGGCAAAGGTACCCGACACAATAAAGAACGTATTGGCAATGGAACTTTGCGTATATATCAGAAATATGGGTGAAAGCGTGATACCATTCAAGACGGAATAGAGGAGAAAAAGCAAGGCACAATTAAATAAAGACATTTTGTTTATGCGAGCAGATAGAAAAAGCACCATTATCAATTCTACCACACAAGCCACAATGATTACCTGGGGATGCGTCATGAAAAAATTGTAAAGGGAAGAAAAATGCATGATCGACATCGACACAAAGCCAGTAATGGCCAACGCAAAGCACATCCAACCATACACTTTGACCATAAATTGTTGGTTGGCAACCGCAATCTGAAAGTCACTGGGTTTAATGGTTGGATCCTCAAAATAAACATTCGGTTTCATAACAATAATTTTAATGCAAAGATATACAAAATTCTTGAATTTTATGTAAGTTTGCAAAATAATCTTGTAATAAGTACGTATGGCAAACATAATTGAAATTACCACACTTGATATGCCGGGGGTCGATATTTTTTCGATGCTGACGGAAGCGCAGATGCGAAATAAAAAATCGCCTGAAAACGGTTTTTTCTTGGCGGAAAGTCCCAAGGTCATCGAAATTGCCTTAGATGCCGGCTACGAACCCTTGTCTATCCTGGTGGAAGACAAAATCATTGAAAGCCATGCCAGAACCGTCATTGAACGCTGCCCCAATATTCCCATTTATACCGCAGACATCAATCTGCTGACTCAAATTACAGGTTATCATCTAACCAAGGGGATGCTCTGCGCCATGAAACGCCCTGCCGACCAAAATTTGACTAACGCTTGTGCCAACGCACGACGCGTAGTGGTTATCGACAGCATTACCAATGTCACCAACGAAGGAGCCATTTTTCGTTCCGCCGCCGCCCTCGGTATGGATGCGGTTTTGCTAACTCCCAACTGCTGCCACCCGCTCAACCGCCGCACGGTACGGGTCAGTATGGGAACCGTCTTCCAAATTCCCTGGGCCTTCATCAGCTACGAAAATGAAGACTGGCCTAAAACAGGAATGGCAAAATTACACGAAATGGGCTTTAAAACCGCGGCAATGGCACTCAGTAAAGATGCCATCACCTTGGATCATCCTATTTTGAAAAATGAAGAAAAGTTAGCGATCGTGATGGGCACCGAAGGCGACGGACTACCACCTGAAACCATTGCCGCCTGTGACTACGTGGTCACCATTCCCATGCAACACGGCGTGGATTCGCTCAATGTGGCCGCCGCCAGCGCAGTCGCTTTTTGGGAATTACGACCACAAAATTAAACTTTCCACTCATTTCAGCATCTTATAATTAACAATATAGTTTTATTATGAAAAAAACAATTCTTTTAATCCTTCTTTGTTTATCTTACGCAATTTCCATAGCTCAACCTGGACATCCTCATCACAATAAAGCCCACAGCGTTCCGCCAACAGCTTCACTCACCCTCACTTCCTTCCACCACAATGAATCATTTATGGTTTATGTGGATGGCAACCTCCTCAGCCCAAAAATTCTCAGCGATGTTACCATTCCCAACCTTTCATTGGGCCCTCACGATATTTATGTGGTGCTGAAAATTCTTTAAGAATGGATGTCGCCCAATGCCTGAATTGAATACCTGAAACTGTA
>JAKSMH010000099.1 GCA_024400715.1 Bacteroidales bacterium
GAGACGGCAGGAGAAACAACGCCGTCGATCTGTTTGAGTTTTAGTTTCTGCATAAATGTTTTTGTTGATAGGTAGTTTCTTGAGATATAATAGATTCTTAATGTGAGATGGGAATTGCCTTGAGTATGATTTCGTCATCACTCTCGATGCCAGGGAGTTCAAGTCCGTCGGACAAAGTGCCGTCGGAGAGTTCCTTGTAGTCCTTGCCGAGGCTATATCGGAGGCCGTTGATGAAGACTTCCGAAGAATTGGCGACAAAAGGCTGCTGGCTGATGAAGAGACCAGACAAGAAATCAATGCTCGCGGCCTTGATGATGCGCGGCACCAAATCGGATAGGCGGACTTGAGCGGCGTTGCCGTCGGAGCTGTAGCCCAGGGTGTTGAGTTTGGGGACGGACATCGGAGCAGCAGTAGGGAGGGCTGTGATTTCTAAATCTTCCATTAGGCATATCGGTTTAATAATAAATACTCAACTAAATAGTGATTACCAACCGTCTGCCCGCAAGGAAGAAGGAACATCCAGCAAAGAGCAGACGTTGGCGGATCATTGGCTGTCAAGGCATAACATCGAGAGATGCCATCTCGGGCTTAAGGTACACTGCTTTGGTATTGATGCCACCATAGCTGTTGACGGAAGCGGTGAAGGCGGTATGGCTCTGGTAGGTAGCAAGAGCTGTGTTCTCAACGAAGAAGAACTGAGTACTAACTCGAAGCAATCCGTCGACTGTTTCGCGACTGTGAACCCACGCGGCGGCTCCACTAGTTATAGGCTGGGATGTGGATAGGCAGTTGTCGGCCACAGAAAAACCGATGCTCTCTACCTGTTCCCAAAGCTTGGCATCGTCGGCAGTATTGAGGATAACCTTGTTACCTTTAATAGTAGCACGAGGGATACGCGTAACGGGATCAATGGTCTGTCTTCCATGAAAGAAGGTAAGTTGGTCGCCCTCGTCGAAGGTGTCGTTGTTGGTGATGACGGCCTGGGAGAACTCAGCAATGGTGGTGTTGGCATCGATGGTGAGTCCGCCGAGGCGGATGCTGCTGACGAGGATGTCGGAGGCGTTCTTGGCCATGCTGATGCTGGGGAGGGAGCCACGGGTGATCTGGTAGGGGGCGAGGATGGCGCCACCGTTGAGACGGATGGTCTTGGTGATATAGACCTTGACCACGTCGAGGTTGGCCTGGATGAAGGCGTTGAAGACGGACATCTGGGGCGGGAGGTCTTCGTAGCCGCGGCGGAGCATGGAGTCGAACTGTTTGTAGATGGCGCCGAGGTTGGCCCACTGGGCACGGCGGTCCATCTGTCGTGCCGAACGGCGGGGGGTGGCGGGCTTAATGGGGGCCTCGCTGATCACCGTGCCGTGCTTGGTCTGGCGGTAGAGGAACTGGCCTACCTTGCCGCTGATTTTGGTGTTGACACCGTAGATTTTTGCCATTTGTGTTTTCCTTTCTTTTTAAGGTTGAACAATTGTTGCGTGTCTTCGCTGCTTGTCCGGCATGTGCACCTGACGGAGTGGCTTCGAAAGACGAGGCAAAAGTACTGTGAGTTAGAAGAACGGAATCGGGGATTGTCGGGTTGCGTCGGGATAAAGGAGGATTTGGGTGGATTTAGGGGGATAATGGGGCGGGAGAAGCGGTGTGCGACAGAGGCAAAAAGTGACGTTTTTTCTTGTGATTTTCAGATTTTTCGTATTTTTGCAGTAGCGGATGGTGTGTGCTGTTCGCTGTGAAATGTTATATATATAATTAAATATAAATAATTTAAGGATGGCCACTGTACACATAAAGGAAGAGCGGAATTTGAAAAAGTTCACGGTTATTGACCTTTTTGCGGGGTGGGGTTGGCTGTCGTTGGGACTATATTTAGCTGGCTGGCAAGGGGTATTTGCTATTGAGAAAAATCCGAATGCATTTGAAACGCTTAAATATAACCTAATTGATAAATATCATCGTTCCGGACCGGTTCCCCCGTTCTCTCGCATCCCGGCAGAACTAGTGCCTCCAGTTTTTTGACGAGACAGGTGTGGAACAATTGTATTGGGAGGGAGTTTGAGAGAGAACGTGGCAAATATCAGAATTGAATTATTATGGCAACAATAACCATTAAAGATATAACACACAAAGACAGCAAGTCCCAATTGAAAGCCATTGATTTCTTTTGTGGAGGCGGCGGCATGACATGTGGTTTGCGTCAGGCAGGTATCAATGTTATTGCGGGAGTAGATTTTGACAAAGCAGTAGGAGAGACATACGAATACAATAATCCAGGAAGCAAATTCATTCAGTCAGATATCAAACGTTTAAGAAGTGACCATTTTGAAAGAAATTTTGGCCTGCAGAAAAATGATGATAATTTAATATTAGTAGGATGCAGTCCGTGCCAATATTATAGCATTATCAACACCGACCGAAAAAAGTCGATAAAAACAAAAGACTTATTACGAAGTTTCGCTCGGTTTGTTGAGTATTATCGGCCAGGCTATGTTGTGGTTGAGAATGTTCCCGGAATTATGACGAATAAGGATTCCATTCTTCCTGAATTTTTACAAAGGTTAAACGAATTAGGCTATCATAATAACAAATACGAAGTATTAGACTTGTGCTATTTTGGTGTACCTCAGAGCCGACGCCGATTTTCTATGATTGCTTCACGTTTAGATGTCGAAATACGTTTACCTGAGAAAGACGACCATTTAGCCGTATTAAAAGATTATATCGGAGAAACGCATGGGTTTCCTCGTATTCCTGCTGGACACAAAGACAAATCTGAGTTCAACCATTCTGTGGCTGGATTAAGCGAAGTGTGTTTAGAACGCATGCGCTTGACACCTCACAACGGTGGCAGCAGAGACTCGTGGGCTAATAATGATAGATTGCAACTTCCTTGCTACGTAGGACATGATAATTCCTTTAAGGACAATTATGGTCGTATGGCATGGGATAAACCGGCGCCAACGATTACAACCAAGTTTTTTAGCATCTCCAATGGCCGTTTTGGACATCCAGAAGAGGATAGGGCTATCTCCATTAGAGAAGGAGCAACCTTACAAACATTTCCTAAGGAATATGTTTTTAAGACAAATAGCATTGCCACAGCCGCTAAGCTCATAGGCAATGCGGTACCTTGCGAATATGCAAGACGGTTAGGTTTGTTAATTCAAAGTTTTTAGATATGCAATTTAGAACTAAAGCGAGAGCTGTTGATTTGTTGGGGAAAGGTCAAATAGCCGATTTGCCAACAGCCATCACCGAGTTATGGAAAAACGGTTATGATGCATACGCAGACACTCTAACCGCCGAATTGTTTTTGGCAGGTTATAAAGGTCTTCAGGCACCAGTATTTATGATAACCGACGATGGAACAGGAATGTCAAAAGATGATATTCTCAACAAATGGCTTGTTCTTGGTGTTGATTCCAAAAGTAGGTCAGAGAAAAAAGATACAGAAGGCGAAGACACTCTTTGGAAGGCTCCTCGAGTGAAAGCTGGAGAAAAAGGCATTGGAAGATTATCCGTTGCGTATTTAGGTTCTCCTATGCTTATGCTTACAAAAAAAACAGGACATCCCATCCAAGCTATGTTTTTTGACTGGCGATTGCTTGAAAATTTCAATATGTATTTGGATGATGTTCAGATACCTGTTGAAAACATAACAATCGCTGATTTCAGGAATAAATTTGAGCTTTTGAGGGCTGAATTTCTCAAGAATTTTCCTATAGAAGACGTGGAAGAATCAATTTGGAAAGATCAGCAAGAGCTCAAAAATAAAATTATAGAGAGTGTAAAAGAACTTCAAGTACCAGATTTTTTTGAAAATGAGATAGTATCAAAACTTTCTGATATTAATTCAAGCGGGACTATTTTCGTTATTTTTGAGCCCGAAGAACAAATCGTCAGGCTAATCAAAGATGATAACAAAGAAGATGAAGTAAATGATACTGAGTTTGTTAGGACAAGTTTAGCAGGTTTTACCAATTCATTTAAAGCAAAGACTGATAGACTGCCGATAGAGTATAAATTTTTAATTCACGAAATTGACAACGAACTCAATCCTCGTGATTTCTTCACTAGTTCAGGGCAATTTTTCGAATCAAGTGATTTTGGTTTTGCAGACATTATTATTGATGGTTCATTTGACGGAAATGGTTCTTTCAATGGGACGTTAAAAATGTACGATAAAACAGTAGACTACTCTTTTACCAACCCGAGAAAAAAGGATTTCCGGAATTATTATGGAACATTCCCTGTCAAAATAGGTTATTCAATGGGTAACGAAGAAGATTCGTATTTAAAAGGAAATCTTTGGTCAGTTATCAATAAAAAAGTTATGGCTTATGGTGGATTATATATTTATCGTGATGGGTTCCGCGTACTTCCATACGGAAGAATTGATGCTGATTTTTTAGGTCTTGAAGAAAAACGAAGCAAGCGTCTTGGTACATATTTTTTCAGTTATAGAAGAATGTTTGGCTACATCGAATTGACAAGGAATGAGAATGTCTCATTAAAAGATAAATCCAGCCGTGAAGGTCTCATCAACAATGGCGCATATCGGGCTTTTAAAGATGATTTGTCTGCTTTGTTTGTTGATTTGGCAAAAGAATATTTTAGTGACAAGGCTAAAAAATCAATTTTTCTTGATGATAAGAAAAAACTAAATGACCAAAATGAGGTAATAAAAAAGGACAAGGCACGAGAAACTCAAGAAAAAAGAGCTTTTACTCAAAGCCTTAAAGAGTATCCGAAAAAATTCGAAGAGTACAGGACGGAGTACGAATATGTCATCCAGGAATTGGGAACCAAATTGAGTCAAACACAAGTCTTGTTTTCTGATATTGAGAAACTATTGTCAAAGATTCACGAGCTTGACACTAGATACGACACTTTGCTTCCAACTGTACCCAAAAGATATCAATTGACAGAAACGCAAGAAGATCGATTGAATGACTTTGAAAAGCAGTTGACTACATTCATCAACGAAATTAAAACAAAAGGAGAAAGCATTGTTGCACAGGCAAAAGACAAATTGGAAGTCAAAGAACTTCAAAAAGATTTCATCAATAATTGCAATCGGTTACTTGAATCTCTTGAATCAATAATAAACGATAATCTTAGGATTTGTTCTGAACAATTTGGAAATCTATCAGACGAGCTTAAATCACGTTGTGAAAATGTCCTTGCAGATTTTCGCAATCAAAAAGACAATTGCACAAAAAAAATTCTAAGCAAAGAAGATGTTGAAAAGCAATCGCAAATTATCAAGCAGCTTTATGAAAAATTGTTGGGACGCCTCAAACAAACAATCATTCCTTTTGTTGAGCATATCCAAAGAATTGATATGGACGTTGATGAAGATTTGCTTCAAGGTGCATATAAACTACAATATGATAATATAAAACGTCAATGGGAACTCGCTAAGGAGACATCTCAATTAGGTATTGCCGTTGAGGTCATTGACCATGAATTTAATGTTTTATACTCTCAAATCAACGCCTCCCTGGAATTGATGAGCAA